>CAIRDU010000368.1 GCA_903877395.1 uncultured Planctomycetaceae bacterium | reverse complement strand
TCTTCCTCGCTAAGGAAGTCGACCGGCACCTGGGCATGGCGTAAGGCGTAATAGATCGCCTTACGTTCCATATTGTGTGTGCCGCCGGTGGCATTGTTGTCGCCTGTGAGAATGTCGTCGACGGAGGAGAGCAGCAGGCCGACTTTGGCTTGCCGGACTTTTCCATCCATCACGTAGTCTTCGAACTTGCCCGCCTCGTGCGAGACGGCGTGAATGGCCCGCCACATGCCCAAGTCGTCGGTGGCCACGTAGTTCTCCGTGCTGCCGACCGCCAACGGGCCCGCGCAGAAATAGTTCACCTGCGTCATGCCGTGCGCCAGGCACGTATAGAACGAACGCCGGAAGCTGTCAGGCGTATTGCCCGGGCTGTGCGGCATCACGTACATGTGGATCGGGTCGTTGTGATACTTCACGCCCGCACGAAACGCCGAGGTCAGGTAGCCCACCACTTGCAGGCTGAACTCGGGAATCTGCCATACGTAGTCCTCGCTCCACGCCAACGACAGCGCCCCGAGCTTAAAGGGGCGGATGTAGTCGATCTCGGTGACCATGTAGTTAGAATGCGGCGAGTAGTTTGCTCCGGTGAGCACCCCCTTGGACTTGTAGTAGGCGGTCCCCTCGGCGTACTGCTTCGCCCCGGTCTCCTTGCCACAGATCATCGAGTAGTAGAACAGCGGGTCCTCGGGCTTGGCGGTGTAGACGATCGGGCCGTCATACTTGATTCCCTTTGTCTTGAGCCAGGCCGCGAAGCGATCGTTATTTTGTGTCACCGCGGGCAGATGCATCTCGTCGCCGTAGCTGACAATGTACAGGTCGTTGAACGGCGTCTTCTCCTCCATCTTTTTGATGCTGGCGATGCTCGGGTCGCGCCAGTGGCAAGCCAGGCCGCGTTTTTTGCCCGCTTGTCCGACGGCGGTGTTATCGCCCAGCAGTTTGGCGATCTCCACCCCATCGGGATGACTGAGGCCGCCGCCGAAACCCATGATGTTATAAACGAGAAACCGCTGCGGCGTCGGACCTTTATTCGGAAACTTCTTGACCTCTGCGAGCAGCCATTGCATCCGCTCGGGCACCGTGGCGATCACGGGCGGGTAGCCCATGTCCTTGAGCCGGTCCGCGAGCGCCGCGTTGGGGTGGATGCAGCTGGGCATCTCGAACGACGCGCCCGGCGCGGCCACGGTCAGCTTGCGGATCGATTGCAGCCCACCCTTGCCATTGGGCTTGGCGAACTCCAACTCCACCGGCTGCGAGGTCTTGAATTCCCAGATCGAGTTGTGCAGCGAGTCGATCGCCCCGCCCAAGGGAATCCAACCAGAGGTCTGCCCCGGTTGCAGCAGGCGTTCCGGCGGAACAGGTTTCTTGGGATCTTCGAGCGGCGGGGCCAGCGGAGCCAGATTTTTTGCCGCAACCGCCGACGAGCGAGGACCGGCGATCTGGTAGTTCGTTGGCGACTCGATTCGACCATCCTTCACCGCGGTGATCGTCGGCCAGTCGCGTGTATGGATGTAGTACGGCGAGTGCTGACCCATTGGGCTGGGTGCAAACACGGGAGCCGCGGCCGTCCCGCCTGCCGGGATCGTGGCCCGCACAAACAGGTCGCCCTCCTGCGTCAGCCAGCCGTCAAACTCCAGATATTTTGTCTTGGCTTGCTCCTTCATACCGGCCGTGTCGTTCGTCAGGCAGACGACGTCCACATGCCGCCGTGCGGCATTCACTCGCAGTTTGTTGCCGTCTTTCTGCGGGCCCGCGATGAGCTTGATCATCGCTTTGCCGGCCTTGAGCTTGACCGGATCGAAGTGTTGCCAAACGATGTTGTCGGTGCCTCCCCAGAAGAACCGTTCCATCGGCACGCGTTTGTGCCCGTTGAGCGGCCAGACCTTCGGGTCCTCGAGCCGACCATATAACTTGCTGTATACCGTCTTGCCCCCTTGTTCGACCTCGATGGTGAACTCGACCGCGAAGTTGTAAGGCTGCTCGTAGCGCGACAGCACAAAGAAATCGCCGTCGGTCGGCACCTCCACTTGCTGCGTGGCGATCACCGGCTTCTCAACCTGCTCCGGAGCGCCCAAGCACCCCATGCGCGACAGGAAGGTGATGGCAAAGGTCGAGGCGAAGTAGTTCTCGCGGTAAGGCACAATGGCCCAGCCATCTTTGCCCGTAATGGTGAAATCTTCCCCCTCGGCCACGAGTCGAACGGGCTTGCTCGCAGGCGCGTCCGCCGCAAACATCACTGCGGAGCACAGCACGGTCAAGACGCATGCACAAGGGACAAAGATGTTCTTCATGATTCTCGACAGTTCCGTGAGAGGAAGTAGGTGGGAAGGTGGCAGATGGGTCATGACCTGCTGACGGGCCCCCATGAATGACGCCAGTTCTTACGTTAGGGTTTGTACCTCCAGCAGACCAGCCCCGTGCGCTTGCTCGGCGTAGCCGAGAGAGTGTCGACGGTTTCCCTGTTCAACAGCTCGTCTCGATGCTGTGCCATTAAAGCTCTCGATGGAGCCATTCTCCCAATGGTAAGCCAAGCACTCTCGAGTGAACTCCTCCACGAATTGTCAGCATCCGAATCGGCCTTCTATCGGAGGTGCAATACCTTGCATGCGGGCGATCGCTCAAGCGCTCATGCGATCACGGCCGAGAGCAGTTCTTATCTGCTCGACCGCGTTGCCGCTTCGCCGGGCGTGAAAAGTTGGGCTGCACTTTCCTTCGGTCAAACCCGATGCAGCCTTCCGAAATGCCAGAGTCGAGTTCGGCGTCTGCCAACAACCGCTTCAGTCGGCTATTCTCCTTCTCGAAATCCTTCAGCCGCTTGGCCGCGGTCTATCCGGAGGCCACCGTACTTCTTCTTCCATTCTGGAGTACGTCTGCTCCGTCACACCGATCTTCTTGACCGCCTCGGCGACGGTCTTGCCTCTTGCCACGGCGACTTCAACACTCGTAGCTTGGGGATGATCTGCTCGGCCTGCTCTTTCTTTCCTCGTGGCATTGAATGCCCTCTTTTGGTTATCACACCAGCAGATTCTCTCGCCGGAAGTGGTGCCGTTGAACGGGGGCAGGTCACGTGGCTTCATGGTTGTGTTTGCATACTGTCGAGACTACGATGACGGCTGCGGTTTGGCCGCCAACAATAACAATAGGATCGCTTGGCATGGCATTGCGAACGCTTGTTTTTGTCCTGTCCGCTGCCGGCGTTCTTGCCTGGTCGGCGGCGGCCGCCCGGGGGCCAGACTCGGTGCCGCTCGCCGAGGCCCACGCCGCCGCCGCGCCGCTCGTCGCGCGATACTGCCACGAGTGCCATGCCGATGGCGTCACGGAGGGAGACAGGGATCTCGCCTCCGTCGCCTCGCTTGATGGAATGCGGCGGGATCCGCGGCTGTGGGAGCGGGTGGCCGAGGTCTTGGTCAACCGCGAGATGCCGCCCAAGGACGCCGACCAGCCGACTGCCGCCGAACGGGAGACGATTTCCCGCGGGCTGCAGTCCTTCCTCGCTGCGGAGGCACAGGCCCATGCCGGCGATCCCGGCCGTGTGGTGCTGCGTCGGCTCAACAACGCCGAATACACCTACACGATCCGCGATCTCACCGGTATCGACTCGCTCGATCCGGCGAAGGAGTTTCCGGCCGACGGCGGTGCGGGCGAGGGTTTCACCAACACCGGACAGTCACTGGTGATGTCACCGGCGCTCGTGACCAAGTATCTCGATGCCGCGAAGGCGGTGGCCGCGCACGCCGTGCCGCTGCCCGACGGCCTGCGGTTTTCGGTGGGCGACACCCGCCGCGACCTCTCCGACGAGGCGCTTGGGCGAGTTCGGGATTTCTACAGGCGGTTCACGCAGTCGCTCACCCCGGCGCAGGCGGCTGCCCAGACGACGACGAAGCATGGCATCGAGATGGACATGGGCCGCGAAGGGTTTCTGCAGGTGGAGTCGTACTTGGCGGCGGCGGTCGTGGTGCGCGATCAGGGGGCCACGAATGTGGAGCAGGTGGCCCGCGATCGCGGGCTAAGCACAAAATATCTAGCCACGCTTGTCGCCGCGCTCGCTGGGCCGACGCAGGCCGCAGCGGCTGACGGCGCCGGGTCTGCCGGCAGTGAGGGCTTGCCGCTGGCTGGCCTGCGGTCACGCTGGAAGACCGCCACGTCGGGCGACGTTCCGGCGCTCGCCGCGGAGGTGTCGCGGTGGCAGAACGCCCTCTGGAAATTCAATGCTGCCGGAACGATCGCCCGGCATCTCGGCCGGCCCGATGGACCGCCATCGTGGATGGAGGCGGTGACGCCGCTGGTGCCACGGCAGGAACTGCGGATGAAGCTGGCAGTTCCGCCGGGCCAGGGTTTCCTCACGCTTCATCTCAATGTCGGCGACGCCGGCGACGGCCACGCCGAGGATTTCGCCGTCTGGGAGAATCCGCGGCTCGTGGCCAAGGGCCGGGCCGATCTGCCGCTGCGTGCGATCCGCGGCATCGTGGCCACGCGCACTAAGCAGCGGGAGCGGCTCGCCGCGACCGCGTCGGAATGCCTTGCGGCCGCAGCTGAGGCTGCGGCGATGGTTCCGCCGGTCACCGCCGACACCTACGAGGCCACGGTCGCCAAACTGTCGCGAAAGTACGCCGTCGATCCGCAACTGCTGTCGGGGTGGCTTTCGTATCTGGGCATCGGTGCCGCGGAGGCACAGTTTGCAAAACTCCTTGACAAGAAGGTCGAACGCGTCGAGGGCTGGGAGGCCGTGAACGGCTGGGGTGGAGCAGGATCCTTGGGAGTGGTTGCCAACTCCTCGGACGAGCAGCTGCGTATCCCCGGCACGATGATGCCCCACGGCGTGGCCGTGCATCCCGACGCGAAGCAGCGGGTGATCGTCGGCTGGCGGAGCCCGATCGCGGGCACCGTACAGATCGCCGGAGGAATCGAGGGCGTACACGTCGGCTGCAGTAATGGCACCCTCTGGTCGTTGCAGGTTTGGCGGGGCAGCACCCGTCAGGTGCTCGTCAGCGGCACGAGCAACGCCGGCCAGCGGACGACAATCGGCCCGTTCGATCCGGTCGAGCTTCGCCGCGGCGACGTGGTGAGCGTCGTCGTGGGCGCTCGCGACGACAACGGGAGTTGCGACCTCACTGCCGTCGATCTCACGATCCGAGCCGGCGACCGGGAGTGGGATCTGGCCAAGGACGTGTCGGCCGACATTCTCTCCGGGAATCCTCATGCCGATAGCCACGGCAATGCGCAAGTCTGGCATTTCGCGACGGAGCCTGATGCGCCAGGCGCCGGCTGGACGATTCCCGCCGGATCGCTGCTGGCCCGGCGGATGTCTGCAACCGCAGGGGAAGAACGAGGAAATCTCACCGCGGAACTCAAGCGGCTGTTGGCGGGCGACGGCGTCGATGTGGCGAAGGACTCGCCCGATGCAGAGCTACGACGCATGCTCCTCTCCGCGACCGGCCCGCTGCTGGCCCAGATCGAACTCAAGGAGGATGCCGAGGCATTCGCTCCAGAAACCGGCGGCGTTGGCATCGATCCGGCGGTCTTCGGCCGGCATCCGCGGGGTGCTGCAGGGGCTCTCGTGGACGGAAAAGATCTCTGCATAAAAGCACCGGAGACGATCGCGGTGACGATCCCTGCCGAGTTGGCCGAGGGCTGCGAATTGGTCACGGCGATCACGGTCCATTCCGGGGCGGGGCCGGAGGCAAGCGTGCAGGCGGAGGTGCGGACCGACGCCACGGCGATCGGCGGACTGTCGCCGGCGTTGCCCGTCGTGGCCCGTCAAGATTCCGTTGCGTGGCACAGGTTCACGCGTGCATTCGAGTGCTTCCGCGAAGTCTTTCCCAAGGCGCTCTGCTACGTGCGAATCGTGCCGGTCGACGAGGTGGTCACGCTCAATCTGTACTTCCGCGAAGACGATCAGTTGAAACGGCTCGTGCTCGACGACGCGCAGACGAAGGAGATCGACCGCCTCTGGGACGAGCTCCTTTTCATCAGCCAGGAGCCGTTGGAGATGGTCGACGTTTTTGAGCAGTTGATGGGATACGCGTCGCAGGATCGGAGTGACTGGGTCAAGTCATTCACGCCAATGCGGGAGCCCATCGCGGCCCGGGCCGCAGCCTTCCGCCAACGGCTCGTGGACGCCGAGCCGTTGCAGGTTGACGCCGTGCTCGGCATCGCTGAGCAAGCCTATCGGCGGCCGCTCCGACCGGAGGAGGCAGAGGAGCTCCGCAAGCTCTATGCCGCGCTCCGCCGCGAGACGCTGCCGCACGAGCAGGCGATCAGCCTGACGCTCGCACGCGTGCTGGTGGCGGCCGACTTCCTCTACAAGGCCGAGACGCCGGGACCGGGACTCGAGGCTCGGCCTGTTTCAGACCACGAACTGGCCTGCCGGCTGAGCTACTTTCTCTGGTCGTCGTTGCCCGATGCGGAGCTTTTGGGGGCAGCCGCAGCCGGGCAGCTGACAGACACCAAAACGCTCGTTGTGCAGACGCGGCGGATGCTCCGCGACCCGAAGGCCCGGCGGCTGGCCTCGGAATTCGGCACGCAGTGGCTCCACATCCACGGCTTCGCCCAGCATGACGAGAAGAGTAAGACGGTATTTCCAACGTTCGCGGCCCTGCGGGGGGCGATGGAGGAGGAGTCGATCTTGTTTCTCGCCGATTTCTTCCAGAACGATCGCTCGATCCTGTCGCTGCTCGACGCGGACCACACGTTTGTGAACGAGGAACTGGCGAAGCATTACGGCATCGGCGGCGTGACGGGGCCGCAGTGGCGGCGGGTCGATGGCGTGCGACAGAACGCACGGGGCGGCATCCTCGGGCTGGCTACCACGCTGGCGACGCAGGCAGGGGCCTCGCGCACGAGCCCCATCCTGCGAGGCAACTGGCTCAGCGAAGTGATCCTCGGCGAGAAGCTGCCCAAGCCGCCCAAGAACGTGCCGCTGCTGGCCGAGACGGTTCCCGAGGGCCTCACCGAGCGGCAGTTGATCGCCATGCACTCGAGCGACGCCGCCTGCGCCAAGTGTCACATGCGGATCGATCCGTTTGGATTTGCTCTTGAGAATTACGACGCCATCGGCCGATTTCGCACGCAGGACGCGGCCGGCCACACGATCGACGCCAACACCCGGCTCATGGACGGCAAGGCGATCGACGGTTACGAGGGCCTGCGAAACTATCTGCTCACCGACCGCCGCGACACGTTTGTGAGGCAATTCTGCAGGAAGCTGCTAGGCTACGCCTTGGGCCGGTCGGTACAACTCTCCGACGAGCTCCTCCTCGACGAGATCCAGACTCGCCTGGCGCTCGAGGGATACCGGGTGAACATAGCCTTGGAAGCGATCGTGTCGAGCCGGCAGTTCCGGGAAATTCGCGGTCAGGACTCAGCCGATACGGAATAGGATGGAGCGATCGCGCCCCTCATCGAAAGGACGTTGCCCCCATGACCCACCAGCCACTGCAATCGCACCAGCTAGGCCAGACGCACGGGCAAAACCGTGCGAGCCATCTTCTTTCGCGGCGGACGATGCTGCGGGGCCTAGGTGTTTCCATGGCGCTGCCGTGGATGGAGTCGCTTGCCGTGTGGGGTGACGAATCGCAGCCGGGCGTGAAGTCGAGCGAGCCGCCGGTCCGCCTCGCCGTGCTGTTCGCCGGCAACGGCTTCCATTCGAAGGAGTGGTGGGCCGAGGGCGCGGGCGCTGCGATGAAGCTCGGGAAGGTGCTCGAGCCGATCGCCAGCCATCGGGAGAAGCTGCTCTTCGTCCGCGGGCTCTACAACGAGCAGGCACGAAAGGGCAACATCCACAGCTCGCAGACGGGCAACATGCTCTCCGGGGCGCCGCTGGCATCCGGCGGCGACATCCGCTCTGGGAAGAGCCTCGACCAACTGCTGGCCCAGACCTACGGCCGGTCGACGAAGGTGCCGAGCCTGGTGTTGGGGTGCGAGAAGTCGAACCCCTCGGTGCACAAGAATTACTCGATGCTCTACAGCTCGCACATCTCGTGGAGCTCGCCGACGACCCCCACGCCGCTGGAGCTCTACCCTGCGCTGGCGTTTGACAGGCTCTTCAAGGACGAGGTGCAGAAGGGGGACGAGAGCGTGCTCGACGCGGTGATCGAGGACGCCCGCGACCTGCGGCGGCGGATCGGCACGGCCGACCGGCGCAAGCTCGACGAATACCTCGACAGCGTCCGCGACGTGGAGGAACGGATCGCTGGTGCTGGCAAGAAGGGGGAACTGCAGGGCTGGAAGCCGACGCTGGACAAGCCCAACATCCCGCGGCCTCCGGACGGCATCCCGCAGGACATCGCCGAGCACATGCGGCTGATGTGCGACATCCTCGTGCTCGCCTTCCAGACCGACACCACTCGGATCACTACGCTCAAGCTCAACAACGACCACTCGGCGCTCCGCTTCCCGAACCTGACACGGACCGACAACCCGAGCCAGGGCATCGACTACATGATCCACCACCTGCTCTCCCATTCCGATGGGGCGGACTGGCTCAAGGTGAACCAGTTCTTCGTCGAGCAGTTGGCCTACGTGGCCCGCAAGCTCGACGCGATCCAGGAAGGGGAGCGGACGGCCCTGGACAACTCGATGATCATGCTCTGCTCGAGCATGATGGCCGGGGCCAAGCACGACAACGATCAACTGCCGGTGGTGGTGCTTGGGCGTGCGGGTGGCCAGCTCGAATCGGGCCGCGTGCTCGACTACTCGAAGACCGAGAACCGGCAGCTCTGCCGGCTCTATCTGTCGATGCTCGACAAGATGGGGGTCCACGAAAAATCATTTGGTGACGCCACCTCGCCCTTGAGCGATGTGTAGCCTCCACCTGAAAAAAGAAATAGCCGTATCCCCCGGCTCCGGATACCTTTCCGGTGCCTCTCGTTCCTCGGCCAGCCCGATCTCGCCTTCGTCCTGCGTTAGATCGGTCGCGTACCAATCGTTGCCGGTCTGCAGCAGGCCGCGAGTCGAAGGGACCAGTGTAAAGTCGTCTATCACAGGCGGGCCATTTCCATCCTCGTCTTGCCGCGAGTTTGACCACTTCATTGGGAACGTCATCATGGAGTAGCCCGCCTGTGCCACGAGCCGGATATGCTCTCGCGACTGCGGGTACCCCAATGTTCTGCGAACCGTGTTTTTGAACTGCCACTTTCCAGACGGGATTAAACACCGCCGACCCATCGTGTTCACATCCCAAGCGCCGAAGGCAACAAATCGCTCGGAGTGGTTCACAAACGACCAACTCCACTGCCAGTTCTGACATGTGGCTCCGACCGACTCGATGAACGCTCTACGAGATGCCCATGCGTTTCTCCGATGTCGCCTGTCCTCACCGCCCTTGTGTGATCTTCGTCACGGATTCTCGCGGCTACCCGACCACCACTGCGGCTCAAGCGACACCAGCCACTGCTGCCGCCAAGGCCCAGAACCCTAGCACCATCAACCAGCGCTAGACGTAGCCGCTCCACGGATCGACCGCGGCCGTGAGCCGGGTGCTGCCAACCTCGACCGTCGGTGCGTTCAGTCGGTGCACCTTCACCTCCCCGGCCGAGACCGAGTAGAGGAACTCGCCGATCCGGACGCTCCGCTGCACTGGGCCGTCGTGTGTGATCTCGCCGAGGTTCGTGAAACCGTCGGTGGAGTGCGTGTCGACCTTGAAAACGACCAGCCCGGTGCTGCCCTGCCACCAGTCCCCCTGCTGCACCGGCAGGGTGAGGATGCCCTGCTCGGCAAACCAAGAGAGCGCGTGGTGATCCCAGAGGGCGGCCGACCACGACTGCCAGCCGTCACCCGCAAACGTGTAGGTTGCGGTCTGCTTCGGATTGGCGGGGTTGCCGACGTCGAAGATTGAGAGCTGCAGGCCGAGCACGCGGCCGGTGGCCGGATCGACATCGCGGCCAATGCCAAGGAGATGCGTAGCGTCGAGCGGGTGCATGTAGGACGAGAAACCCGGCACCTTCAGCTGGCCGACAACACGCGGCCGGGCGGGATTTGCCAGATCGATGACGAACAACGGGTCGACCTGGCGGAACGTGCTCACGTAGCCGCGATCGCCGATGAAGCGAACCGAGTAGATCTGTTCCCCCGGGGCGAGCCCGGTGACGCTGCCGATCGTCTGCAGATTGCCCGCGGACGCGGCGAGCGTGTAGACGCCGCTGGAGGCCCGGTCGCCGAATCCGCTGGTCGTCGCCACCCGCAGCAGGCCGTCGGCGCTCTCGTCGAGCGAAAACTGATTGAGCGTGACGCCGGGCACGGCGCCCATGGCCGTCAGCGGCACGTCGTCGGCACCGAGGTCGAAGCGGTAGATGTTCGTGGTCTGGATCGTGTCACGCGTATCCCACCAGTTGCCCCAATGCGTGGCGGAGACGTAGAGGCTCGATGTGGATGCATAGACGCTCCCTGAGACCCCGGCTACCGTGGTCGTGGCGTCGGGCCCGGCGGTGTCGTCATCGACGTTGAACGACACGACCGACAGCAGATTGTTGTCTGTCGCCTTGACCGGCAGGTAAGTGGGGCCGGCGGAGAGGAGATCGCTCGTCGTGCTGCCGCCTCCCGTGGCAGTGACAGTGAAGTGCGGTCGGGCGACGGTTTCCCAAGCCTGCTCCAGACGGTCGCGGTAGCTGGCCTCATCTTCATAGACATACCGCGTGCCATCACCGGGGTAGACAACGCAGTCGATTGGAATCGGCAGATCGATCGGCATCGGGCTTGAGTCAGCGATCGTGCCGGGATCGACCGGCATGGCAACAACCGGCATGGGATCGATATGGATGGGAGGCGGGATCGTGATCATTGCGGGGGCGGGAATGTCGAAGGTGTCCTGCGTGACGACCAGCACGCGGCCGTCGATGGCCCGGGCGTCGACGAGCCAGCCATCGAGCGTGGTCTGTTCCAGGATTGTCGGACTGGTCACGGTGGAGACATCGATGACCGTGACGTTCACATGCGGCTGCCAGGTGTGGTTCCACCATGACAAGGCCGAGACGCCACCGCTGGTGTCGGCGTCAGCGGTGCCGACCGGTGTCCAGGTGTTTTCCTGCGAGATCACCGTGAGCCGCGTACCGTGCAGAAACAGTGAACGTTCCCAGCCCGGAGTCGTGATGTGGCTCACGACGCCCAACTCGTCGGCTGGCCAGGCGTTGACGATGTCGACGCCATCACCGGCGAGCACAAAGAGATGTTCGCCGTCGGTCTTGGCGAGGTCGCCCTCGTCGACTCCGGCGACCTGATTGTTCGTGCCCGAGTAATCACCGGTATTGGCAGGACTGCTTCCCGTCGATCCACTCACGACGCTCGCGTCGCTCGTGGCGACAGCCCATAACTGCCACGGCCAGGCATCGTTTCCAAGTTGACCGCCCCATTGGGCCATTGCCGTGTCGATGTACCATGACTTGAGCTGGTCGAGGTCGTCGGTCAGCCGGAGCGGGTTTGTGCTCTCGTTGCCGATGAGCTGCTCTCCCGCGGCGAGCCTGACCCGGTCGTTGGCTTGTGTTCCGTAGAAGGCGTCGATGCCGGCACCACCGTCGACCGCGTTTTGCCCCGCGCCGCCGCGGAGCGTGTCTTTGCCCCGTCCGCCACACAGCGTGTCGTTACCCTGACCGCCGCGAATGGTATCGCTGCCGTTACCGCCGGTGATCGTGTCGTTGCCGGTGCCGCCGTTGAGGATGGTCTTGATCCGGGTGTTGCCGGGAATGCTGACGGTGATCGTGTCGTTGCCGGCGCCCCCGAAGATACGGATGGTGGTGACCCTCGACTCCCGGATCGTGCCGACGACGACGCCGTTGACGATCGCCCGTAGCTGCGCGGCATTGGCAGGATTGCGATCGACCAGAATCGTGTCGTTGGGGTGGGTGGGATCGGAGTCGCCGGTGATGCTCCAGGTGCCGTAGGTCTGGCCGACTGCCAGCGCGAGCCGTGGCTCGAGCGACTCAAACTGCGAATGCAACTGCGGGAACTGTCGCGCGATCAAGCGACGGCGTGAATGGCGGGGTGGCTGACGCATGCGCGGTGTTCTCCAACGATGACGCCCGGTGGCGGGTGGCAGATGCCTTCTGGTGAGTGACGCTAGAGTCCCCCCCATGCAGGGTCAAAGCCAATGAGGCTACGCTCAAACCAACGGCTCGTTCAAACGCCCGGTAGCCCTCATGTTTCCGAGACATCCGGAGGGCCGGTGGAGCCGGGCAAACCGGGCAGACCGGGCAGACTGTTTGCGACACTGCTGCTTCGGCCAGTACGTTGAAGCCGCAGCGGTTCGCCGACCGAAACATTTGATTTTTGGCGAGCCGTTCCAAGGGATTAAGGAACAGGAACGTCGTTCGCTCCCGGCCGCGTGGACTTTCGTGAGCGGCCCTGGCCGACGCAGGAACGTCATCGATTCCATCGCTGTCGTCGGCAGTAGGAAGAGCGTTGGCAAAATGTGGAAGTGTTGAAAAGTTAATTTGACTTGCTCGGCAACTTTGGCAGTAACCAACTCAGGAAAGCCGATTCCGAGCGGCTTTGTATTAAAACGCGGCCTGGTCCGGTGAGACGGCAGACCAATCCTTCGCCGCCGAGAATGGTGGACTTCCAGGTGCCTGAGCCTTGCACTGCGAATTG
>CAIRDU010000367.1 GCA_903877395.1 uncultured Planctomycetaceae bacterium | reverse complement strand
TCGCTGGTATGTGCCTTCCCTCGGCTCGCAAGCTCGCCTCGATCAGGCACATACTAGGGATTTACAGAAAGTATGTTGCATGAGCCCCCGAGACGCAGTCTGCGTTACAGAATTGGAATTCGGCTGCCCTCCGAAAACATCATTGATACGCTAACATACCGCAACGTGAAGTGTGGTGATTGGCGACTAGCCTCTCGGTTTCTAGTTGCGTGCGTTCTGTAGAGTTCCTCTTATGTTTGCCCGATATTTCATCGAACGGCCGATCTTCGCCTCGGTGATTTCGATCGTGCTTGTGATCTGCGGCGCGGTTGCCTATTTCGTCCTGCCCACCACGCAATATCCCGAGATCACGCCCCCCACGATCGAGGTTTCCACGATCTATCCGGGGGCCAATGCCGAACTCGTTCGCGACACGATCGCCGCTCCGATTGAGCAGCAAGTCAGCGGCGTCGAAAATGCGCTCTCGATGAGTTCCCTGTGCACCAACGACGGCCGCTACCGACTGGTTATCACGTTCAAACCCGGTACGGATTTAAACATGGCGCAGGTGCTCACGCAGGTGCGAGTCACGCTGGCCATGCCGATCCTGCCGGAGCTTGTGCAGCGAGAAGGAGTGTCTGTACTCAAGAAATCTCCGGCCGCGATGATGATCATCAACTTCACGTCTCAAAAGGATGCCGACGGCACGCCAATCTATGACGAGACATTTCTTTCGAACTACGCCACCATTCAGATTCGCGATGAACTGCTGCGGGTTGATGGCGTGGGGGATGTCGATTTCCTTGGGCAGCGTGACTACAGCATGCGAGTCTGGATGGATCCAGAAAAGATGGCGGCAGTTGCGATCATGCCCGACGATATCCGGCTGGCGCTGGAAAATCAGAACTTTCAAGTTGCCGCTGGCAATATCGGCCAGCAGCCTGCCCCCAATCAGCAGGCGTTTCAGATTCCGCTCTCGGCCCTTGGCCGCCTGATGTCCACCAATCAGTTTGGCAATGTCGTGGTCAAGGAAATCGATTCCGAAACAGCCAACGTGGCCTCGGTGATCGTGCGACTGCGAGACGTGGCCCGCATCGAACTCGGGGCGCAGCAATACGATCAACTCTGTCGGCTCGATGGCGAACCCAGCATCGGCATGAATATCTATCAGCTTCCTGGGTCGAATGCGATCCAAACAGCCGAGGGCATTCGCAGGCAGATGGCCCAGCTCAGCGAGCGTTTTCCGGCTGGCCTCAAATCACAGATTGTCTACGACACATCGCCGTTTATTGAGGAGTCAAAGGCTGAAGTCTTAAAGACGCTTCGCGATGCGATCATTCTTGTGGCGCTGGTGGTGCTTGTCTTTTTACAGAACTGGCGGGCCACGCTCATTCCACTGGTGGCCGTTCCCGTTGCGATCGTCGGCACATTTGCGTTTATGGCAGGGCTGGGATTTAGTCTCAATAATCTTTCCCTGTTTGGGCTCGTGTTGGCGATCGGCATCGTGGTGGACGACGCAATCGTTGTGGTGGAAAACGTTGAACGCTGGATCGAGCACGGGCTGTCACCCCGAGAGGCGGCATTTCGCGCAATGCAAGAGGTCACCGGTCCGGTGATTGGCGTGGCTCTCGTGCTGTGCGCGGTGTTTGTGCCCTGTGCGTTTATCTCTGGAATTGTTGGCGAATTCTTTCGGCAGTTTGCCCTCACGATCGCCGTGTCGACCGTACTTTCAGCCGTGAATTCCCTCACGCTCAGCCCCGCCTTGGCGGCCATTCTGCTTAAGCCAAAAGGGGCGGAGAAGGATGTGCTCGACCGGCTTTTGGGCTTTGTAGCTGGCTGGTTCTTTCGCGGCTTTAACGATGTCTTTGGCGCCCTCACTCGTGGCTATGCCAGACTGGTGCAGGCATCCCTGTGGTTTTCCATTCCGATTCTGCTGGCCTACGGTGGGCTGCTGTACGGCACCTACATTTTGTTTGCGCTGGTGCCCACGGGATTCATTCCCCAGCAAGACAAAGGCTACTTGATTGTGAATGTCACGCTCCCCGATTCCGCCAGCGTGCAGCGAACAGAAAAGGTGATGGCGAAGCTCGAAAAGCGTGTGCTCGAAGAACCGGGCGTTGCCCATGTGGTTTCAATTGCGGGCCAATCGATCGTGTTGGGGGCCAATGCGCCCAACTGGGGAGCGATGTACGTGATGCTCGACGACTTTTCAAGGCGACGCGACGCACATACCTCAGCCGATGCAATAGCCCAGCGTCTGCGGGAGGAGTGGCGCAGGACAATCGATGAGGCACACGTGGATGTGTTTGGGCCGCCGCCAGTGGATGGCCTCGGTAGCATCGCGGGATTCAAGTTGATTGTGGAAGATCGCGGCGACTACGGACTCACTCAGGTGCAACAGACGGCTGATCGAATAGTTGAAAGCGGCCGGGAAGATACCCGCCTGCGAGGCTTGTTCAGCAATTTCTCGGCCAGCACGCCGTGGCTCTTTCTAGATATCGACCGCGACAAGACGGCCGCCGTGGGCGTTTCAATGAAAGATCTTTTCGACACGCTGCAGATTCAACTGGGATCGTACTACGTCAATAATTTCAACCGTTTCGGACGATCGTGGCAGGTCAATATTCAAGCTGATGCCAGTCACCGACAGGATATCCATCAAACGCTTGAACAACTCAAGGTGCTCAATACCAAAAAGATTCCCGTGCCGCTGACAACGCTGATGAGCGTGCAAGACCGGGTCGGGCCGTCGCTGGTGATGCGTTACAATCTCTATCCTGCTGCGGCGATCTATGGAGAGCCTGCCCTCGGCACGGGGAGTACTTCGGCCTTGGCAATCGTGCAGCAACACTTCGATCGCCTCCAAGCAGAGGCCGCTATTGCCCCCCTGATGGCCTCCGACTGGGCCGAAATGGCGTTTATGCAGATTCGCTCAGGCAATACCGCGATTTATCTCTTTATTCTGGGAGTCGTGCTTGTGTTTCTTGTATTGGCTGCGCTCTATGAAAGCTGGGCCATGCCTTTGGCAGTCATTTTGGTTGTGCCCATGTGCCTGCTGTCATCGATTTTCGGCGTGCGGTGGGCGGGCATGGATATCAATATCTTCACGCAGATCGGGTTTGTCGTTCTGGTAGGCCTCGCCTGCAAAAATGCAATCCTGATCGTGGAGTTTGCTAAACAGCTTTTAGAAGAGGGCAAACCACTGAGCGAGGCGACGGTTGAAGCCTGCCGGCTGCGGCTGCGGCCTATTTTGATGACTTCGCTGGCATTTATTCTGGGAGTTATGCCGCTGGTGGTGGCCCAAGGAGCAGGCGCGGAGATGCGTCGCACGCTTGGAGTCGCCGTCTTGAGCGGCATGCTCGGCGTCACGCTCTTCGGCATTTTTCTGACGCCGATCTTTTTCTACTCGCTGCTGCGTTTTTCCAAACAGCGGTAATGTGCCGAAAAGCCACGCCGCACTACCGCGGCTTGTGGCCCCGCATCCATTCCCACCACAAGCACCAGGCGTCGAAGCCGGCTGGTGGCTGCTTGCCGATGTAATCGTCACACAAAACGCCATCAACGCTCGGCAATGGCTTGCAGCACTGCCCGTTGGCTCCCACTTCCTCTAATCGCAACTGCCACCCGCTTCCAAGGCCCCGGTAGAGGATTATCATGCCATGCGCGACAGCGCCGACTTTGTCGTTCAGTTTAATTCTCTCCTCGACTTCGTTTTTCTGAACCACGAACACTCTATTAAAGTCGGATGCTCCCTCTTTGTATTGAATGAGCACAAGCTCGGCTGATCGCTCGACTGCGTTCACGGCTTCCTGGTTTTTTCGGGCTGATTCGCGAGCCTTGATAAATGTGATGATGCCGTCTTCGCTCTCCCGACCGGCCCGCAGAACTGTATCCTGATACTTGGCGACATACGACTGAAACTTGGCATCCTGCTGGCGGATGTTGTTGAGCAAGCGGCCGTAGTTCAGGATTTTCCAGTTGACGGCCGGTGCGATAAATCCAATTTGGGAACTCGATTCAAATAACTCGCCAATCTCGTTTGCCGAAACACCGATGTAGCCGTTGATTGCAAGTGCCGGATAAAGCTCTGCCTCGGCCACGCCGATCTCGGCGCACTGTGCAGCCAGAACTCGCTCGGCCTGCCGCACGTCCGGTCGACGCCGCAGCAGTTCGGCGGGAATACCAGCGGTGATGAATGGCGGTGTGGTGGGAATGTCTTGGTCTCCCAACCGGGCGTGCAGATCTTCCACTGCAATTCCTAGAAGCACACACAAGGCATTGGATGCCACGCGAGAGATTCTTTCGTACGATGGAATCAGGGCTTCGGTATTCGCAAGATTGAGTTTTGACTGCGACACATCGAGTTCACTTTTAATGCCTTCCTCAAATTGGGCTCGAGCGATCTGCAGCGATTCCCGCTGAAGTCCTGCGAGACGAATGATGTCGGCAACCTGCTTTTCAGCCACCCGATAATCGGTGTAACGGTCGGCCACGTCGGCAATGACGTTCACAAGGACCGCGTCATACTCCTCCACGCTCGCCTGATACTTGCCTTTCGCTGCTTCGATATTGCGACGCAGTTTTCCCCAGATATCCAACTCCCACGAAAGGTTGAGACCGGTGCCCCAGTAGCTAAAGGCCCCGCTTGATAACGTATTAAAAGCGCCAACGTTTTGGCTAAACTGATATCGGCCATAGTCTGCGATTGCCGCTTGATTCTGTGGAAAGAATCCACCCACCGTGATGTTGTACGCCGCCCGCATGGCCAACACGCGAAAGCCAGCATCGCGAAGCGAAAGATTTTGTTCGTACGCCTGCAGCACAAGACCGTTGAGAATGGGATCTTGAAATTGCTCCCACCACAGGGCTTCTGCGTCCGCATTGGATCGCACCTGCTCGCTCTGGGAATCAATCCATTCGTTTTCCACAGGCGCCGGCGGCCGCAGATACTCTGGCCCCACCTTCATGTTGTTTCGCCAATACTGGCCCCACGGCGTGCAACCCGTAAGCGCAATCGCGCAGACAACCACCAGAAGACAACTCGTCTTGGTGAACGATGCGATCTTGTAAACGCGGTGTGAAGGCAACATGGAATACCGAAAAACAGCAAGAACGCATGGCAAACGAAACACTTTTCTCGCGCAGCATTCACCAATAAATGTTTCTCTACCGGTAGATTCGTACGCAAAATGCCGTCCGGGTGAATGTTTTTTCACATTGAATGGATGGCGATGCGTATGCGGATTCTGAAGAAGATAGAGGAGCTTTCAGAATCCCCAATGTTTCCCAGCTTGCCTGAAAAATCGCTGGGGGCGTGCGGCTCTACGCATCTTGGGTGATTTGCGCAGGCACGCTATTGCGGTGCTGGCGTGGCAAGGTACGTGTCGAACCAGCGGACGATGGCGGCAAACATTTCTCGATTGCCCTGTGAATCAAAGCCGTGGTCGCCATCAGGAATCACAACCAATTCGTTGTCGACGCCTGCTTGCGTGAGCGAGTCGCGGAGCCGTTCGCTGCACACCAGCGGAATGAATCGGTCGCGGGTGCCGTGTATCACGAGCGTCGGCGGCACGTGTGGTCGCACCAGCAGGATCGGCGAACAAGCTTCTGCCTGCGGCTCAGTAATGCGCAGCGCTGGAATGCCTTTACGCAGCGGGTTTTCCGGATTGCCGATACCCCGCAAGTCGCTCACGGGAAAACTGACGGCAATCGCCGCAATCCTCGACCGCTCTTCGCCCTCCAGCGGCTTCCCCGCGTCGTCGGTCATGCCCAGGCATAGCGCGAGTTGGCCGCCAGCGCTGAATCCAAACACGCCGAGCCTCTTGGGGTCGACCTTGAATTCTGCCGCCCGCTCCTCGATCACACGCAGGGCTAGTTTCGTATCAGTAATCATCTCGGGAAGCAGATACCGGGGACTGCTGCTGTGGTGAACACAAAACACGGTGTAGCCCGCATCAATGATGGGCTTGAAGAAGCCAAGCTTTAATTCGGGTGGTGTCCACATCGAAACCCAAAGACCGGTGTCCATATACACCACTCCAAGGCCCTTGGAATTTTTGGTTGGCCGGAATAGATCAAACGTGAGAGCCATTCCATCCTTGTGGCCGTAGACAACGTCGCGAGTCATTTCGATCTCTTCAAGCGGGATGGCCCGGGGAAGCGTCGCGCTCTGTTGGGGCTTTTCTTCCGCCAGAGTTTTCGGCAAAGCCTTTTGTTGATCGGCTGGGATGGGTAGTCGGACGGCGCTTCGCACAACCCGAAAGCCAAACAGCGAACAATCGTAAGACGGGAGCATGGTGCG
>CAIRDU010000366.1 GCA_903877395.1 uncultured Planctomycetaceae bacterium | reverse complement strand
CATGCTCAATAATGGCGAGGCCATGGTCGCCACTAAAGACTTCGCTTGTGAGGAATTCCACGCCAGGCGACCGCTCGCCAAGCACCTTTAATTTCTCGATTTTGTGTATGAGACGACCGATCTTGGTCTCCTCAAATTCCATACGGCCGAGTTCCTCGGCGTCATCGATCGCTATTCGACGGATGTGCGCTATCGCCTTGCGACGCCCCTCCATGCCCAGCTTTTCAAGCTGCTCAAAAGCCGCCTGCGATGCCGTCACGGCCTCATCGACGCTGTCGAATACACCATGGCGACCAGCGTGCGAATGGACTTCGGTGCGAATGCTCGCAGCGGCCGACTGCGAGGCCGTGGGACCTGCATTGTGCGCGGCTCCACGGCGGAGTTCGTCGATCACTTGCCGGACAATTTCTTGGATGTCCGGGGCGGTGGGCAATGTGCTTGCAGTGTGTGCCATTCGAAAACTCCTTCGTGGTGATCAGGGGCATCGGCACAAAGGCCGCATGGGTGGTGTGAACATTACTTTTTCTGAAACACTTCGCGTCCCTCGATCCGCACGCTGTCGATCAGGCCGATCACAACAGCATCGACTGGGAGTGATGCTGTCTCTGGCGTGAGCCGAGCGCTCGACCCCTGCGTTACGAGCACAAATTGCCCTTCGCCAGCACCGAGCGTGTCGACAGCAATGAAGGTGCGGCCGGTCGAAACGAGCCGATCTCGCGACTTCTCGTCGAGCCGATACGGTTCAACCACGAGCAACTTCTGACCGATCATCGAATCGACCTTTTGAGTGGCCACTACCGAACCAGTTACGAGTGCAACGAACATCAGTGCCCTTTCTGCGGATGTGTCTGCCCGGTTGTTTTCTGGGCTGCGAGCAGATCGCGAGTCTGCCGAGCCACGATCAACTCTTCATTGGTGGGAATCACCCACAGCCCCACGCGTGCCTGCTTGGAATGGATGCTGCGCTCCGCGCGAGCAACAGCCGCATTGGCCATGGCGTCGATCGCGATCCCCAATTCCTCGAGGCCATGCACAATCGCCGCGCGAGTTATCGGGGAGTTTTCCCCAATCCCGCCAGTGAAGGCGATCGCGTCGAGTCCGCCGAGTTCCACGATGCCCGCGCCCACCCAGTGCCGAACCGATGCCACAAAGACATCAATTGCCTCCTGCGCTCGGACACTGCCTTGGGCCGCTGCCGCCTCCAGATCACGCATGTCGCCGGAGGTTCCCGACAGGCCGGCCAAGCCGCTCTTTTCAGACAGCATCGCGAGCAGTTCATCGAAACCTTTTCCCGTGGCCTTGGAGAGGTGCACCAAGGCAAAGGGATCGAAGTCGCCTGCCCGATTATTCTGGGGCAGGCCCGACTGCGGGCTCATCCCCATCGACGTTCCAACGCTCTGCCCATTGGCCAGCCAGCAGACGCTGCTTGACCCACCGAGATGACACGAGATTGCCCGCAGGGGTCGCTTGGGCACGGCATCAGCCAGCCGGCTCGCCACATAACGATGGCTCGCCCCGTGAAAACCCCACCGCCTCACGTGATACTTGTCGACCCACTCCCTGGGCACCGCATAGAGCGCGTTGCGTTCCGGAATGGTGGAGTGAAAGCCCGTCTCAAAGGCCGCTACGAGCGGCACATGGGGCAGTCGCTCCGAAAGCAGTCGCATCGCCCGCACATAAGGCGGGTTATGCGCCGGAGCCACCTGCGAAACCTCTTCCATCGCCGCCAGCACATCCGATGACACTCGCACAACTCCGGTGATCCGGCCGCCGTGCACGGCTTTGAAGCCGATAGCTGCCACCTCATCGATGCTCGCAATCGCGCCACCTTCGCCGGTGAGTTGAGCCAGCGCCGCCTGCAGGGCCACCGCGTGATCCGGCACGAGCATGAGCGATTCTCGCTCGGTGTTGCCCAGCGTTGAATACACCCGGCTTTCTTCTGCGCCGATGCGTTCGACGCCACCCCGTGCCAACTCCCGCTCGCCTTCCCGGCCGCCCTCGGCGCAGCCCAACGCGGGCAGCTCGAACAGCCGGTATTTAAAGCTCGTGGATCCGAGATTTGCGACGAGAACCTTCACGTGGCCCCTTTCAACTTCTGAACATTAGGCGAAGAATGCTGCTGCGAGGCTGTCGGCCGGACGCGGAATCACATGGCTGGCCACGAGTTCACCAACTTGCTGGGCCGCATTTGCACCCGCCTCAACGGCTGCCCGCACACTGCCGACATCGCCTTGGACAACGGTCGTCACAAACGCACCGCCAATGCTCACTCGCTTGAGGATCTTGACGTTAGCCGCCTTGGCCATCGCATCGGTGGCCTCAACGAGGCCGACAAGTCCCTTGGTCTCAATCAATCCAATCGCTGTATTCATACTGTTCCTATGCTTTCAAAAAGGGTTTTCAAGTTTGATCACGTATCGCAAGACATCACATGGTTGAGCATCCGTGCACAATCAGCAAAAGAGGGGTCAGTCGCCGCTGCTCTTGGCCATCTTTGACGGTAGCACAACGCCCAAGTCATCGTGCGGACGTGGAATCACGTGCACGCTCACAACATCTCCCACGCGGCCGCCCGCTGCCGCACCGGCATCGATAGCAGCCTTCACAGCTGCCACATCGCCCGACACGAACGCTGTCACCAGCGCACTGCCAACTTTATCCCAGCCCACAAATGACACATTCGCTGCTTTCATCATTGCATCAACTGCCTCGACGAGCGTGACGAAACCTTTCGTTTCGATCATGCCGAGGGCTTCGATGTTCTTCGCCATCTGGTACTTTGCTCCTTGTGTTGAGACAGGCTTCAAGGCCTGTCCTCTCGCTGTCCTATCCTTGCGAGACAGGCTTGGAGGCCTGTCTCCCTGTTGATCGCGCCGGCACACGCCGACTGAACGATCGTGTGCTGTTACGTTTGTCGGACCAGTTCCACGCCCTCGGCATGGTCTAGATCCGCTGCATTTCCCTCGTCAGTATCGATATGAACTTCCAGCTTGCTGGTGGCATCAGCCCGCACGAGCAGATCCCGCAGCACCACCCCGCAACTTCCCTTGATCACAAGGCTCATGCGATCGCCATCTTTGACGCCGAAATGATCGGCATCCGCAAAATTCATGTGCACGTGCCGTTCGGCGCGGATCACGCCTTGGGCCAGATCGATCGAGCCAGCCGGGCCGACCAGCACGCAGCCAGGCGTACCAACGATCTTGCCGCTGGCACGCACGGGCAGGTCGATGCCCAGGGAAATGCCATCCGTAAAGGCGAGTTCAACCTGCGAGGCTTTTCGCGTCGGGCCAAGCACCCGCACCGTTGGCAGCATCTTGCGCTTGGGTCCGACCACCATCACGGTTTCTTCGGCGGCGTAGAAGCCGTCTTGGTAAAGAGCTTTATGAGGAGAGAGCGTGCGGCCCGGTCCGAAGAGTTTTTCCACGTGCAGGTCGGTGAGGTGGCAGTGTCTTGCGGAAATGCTGACGACCACTTTGAGCGTGGCGGCCGCCGTATCCTGCACGAGAGAATGACCGCGATCATTCTCGGTTCCGGCAATCTGCGATGGGATCGCACCTCGGGAGTGCACCATGATCTCTCGCACGATTCGTTCTACGGCCGAGCGGTTAAGACCGGCAGGCACAAGGGCGGCCTCTGTACGAAAGTCTGTGCGAAAGCCAGTGTCGCGTGCCAGAGCAGTACTCATGCGAGGCCTGCCTTTTGCAACGGGTTGGGCTGCTGTGAAATTAAGTGTGCACTCTGTTTCCGAGGATCGCCTGCAGCAGATACGTCCGTCACAGGCAGTGGGGCGATCAGCAATTCTACGCCTGCCTGCATGACGGTCTCTCGCCACGGCGCGGCCAGGCCATCGTCACACACAAGCTGGTCAATGGCATCGAGGCTGGACACGAGCGTGAGGCTTTTACGACCAAACTTCGAACTGTCGGCCACAACCATCACTCGGCCTGCGGCGCGGAGCATCGCCTGCTCGGTTTCAGCCAGCAGGAGATGGGCATTGAAGAGTCCATCTTGAGTGATCCCAGCGGCCGAGAGAACGGTCGTTGTGACATGCAGACGGCCGAGCAACTCGTTGGCGTACGGGCCCAAGCACACGCCGGTGCGGGGCGACACATACCCACCAAGCAACACTAGATCCGTGCGCGCCTCTGAGGCAAAGAGATTGGCGACAGGGAGGCTGTTGGTAACCACCTGAAGGGAGCGGCCAACGAGCAACCGGGCGACCTCGTAGGTTGTCGTGCCGCCATCGAGCAGCACCGTCTCGCCATCGGCAATCGCCGCAGCGGCTCGGACGGCGATGGCGCGCTTCGCGGCCCAGTGCGAGGGCTGTCGCTCGTCGAACTCGCCCAGTCGGGGCATGCCACCAGAGTAAAGAACGCCACCATGCGTACGTTTGGCGGAGCCCTGTTCCTCCAGCGTGTCTAAATCGCGACGCACTGTGGACTCCGAAACGCCCAATTCTTTGACCAACTCTTCCAGCCCCGCAAAGCCGCGAATACGGATCAGATCGATCAGCTTGCTGCGTCTTTCGTGGGTCTGCATATCAAAAGTCCTATTTTTATCTTGCAGTCACAGTATGAGTGCATTATTTCATAAATCAATCACAAAATGCAAGAAATCAACCAAGATATGAGCGAGATCTGTTGCTGCTGTACGCGATAACTCGCAAATGCAGTGCAGGCAATACTTTATGGCGATTGAGCTGACTCTCCTGTGGCGTGGGTGGGGCCATTTGCCTGTGTATTTTCTCAGCGGCTGCCCCTTGAGTTTAGAATCCGTGCCATGGCTGTCATTCGTTTTGTTTGCGCTGTAGAGCACGATCGTCGGGGTGAAGATGGCCACCCCTTTGCGTGGAATGTGGGCGTGCAGCGGATCAGTTCGGCTTCCGATTGGGGCGCTCTAGAAAAATTTGCCAACCAAGGCCCTCATAGGCATCCCAACGGCGTTGCATCGGATGGCCATTCGTCGAGAACGCTTGCGTCCTCTGGCCTCCTCTGCGAACTGGTTAGCCGCGAGAATCGCGAGATAACGGCTTGGTTCGCTAGGGACCTCGCACTGATTGCAGACAAAGTCGATGACGGCAAACGGGGATCTAATGTCGGGTCGAGTCGACTCGAATGTGCGGTTGACTGTGAGGCAATCGGCGTTGTGGCGTTGGCCCACACGCCAGTTGGGTGGTCGATTCCGTGGCTGCTCGTACATCCTGCTGCACGGCGGCGGGGCGTGGGTAGGATGCTTGTGAACACGGCGGTTGCCCACGCAGGATCGCAAGGGGCAATCGCCGTTACTGCAGAAACACTCGCGGCGTGGAGCGATGCGGCTGCGTTCTGGCCAGCCGTGGGCTTTTGTACTCGCTGATACGTTATGCTGATGCAACGATAGCGGGAGTCACTGCGGCAGGCTGATCGTCAGGCATTTCCATCATTCAGAAAGGGCGGCCGAATGGGATCCCCT
>CAIRDU010000365.1 GCA_903877395.1 uncultured Planctomycetaceae bacterium | reverse complement strand
TGACAAGGATCACCGTCGGACCAGATGCGGCCATCGTTACCGCCGCGGATGTCTGCTCGAGCCTAGCCAACAACTGCCGCCGAATGGAATCGATCACCACATCGGGATCCACGACGCGAGCCCGAAGCCGCTCCCGCACATCGACGATAATCGCCTCGGCTGCTGCCGGGCCCATGTCGGTGCGCACCAGCGTCGCGCGGAGCTCCTCTAAAAACAGCTCGTCGACGAGCCGCCCCTCTCGCTTGAAGAGATCCCGCACGTCGGTGTTGAGTACCTGCGCAGTCTTTGCAAGGCCAGCCCGCAGCCGGTCCAGCAGACCTTTTTTTTCAACGGGCGGCTGGACCGGGGGCTGCAACGCCAACTCTGAGGCTGCGGGTTCGGGCGTGGTCAGATCCAGAGGCGGTGGAGAAGCCGGTGCCTGCTTGCGACCAAACGGAAAAAGTGCCATGGGAGCGCGCTCGCAATCAGGTGCCTGCGGATTCAGCCGCAACCGTGCGATCGGCCAGCATTCGGCCCAGAATGCCCGCTACAAACTTCGAGGAGGCATCGGTGCCATAGCGTTTGGCGAGCTCAATTGCCTCGTCCACCGCCACGGCTCCTGGCACATCCGTGTGCAGCAATTCAAACGCTGCGATTCGCAGAATCGCACGGTCTGTGGAAGCCATTCTCGCAACACGCCAGTTTTCCGATCGAGCGTCCAGCAGGGCGTCAATCTCTTCTCGATAGCGAATGACACCTTCGAGGAGCGATTTCGAGAACGCCACCAGCGGCGGCGACCGCAGTCGGGCCGTGAGAAAACGCTCCTGGTTTTCCGCGATCGTGTCGGGGTTCACTTCCCGTTGATAGAGCGCCTGAAGGGCGACTTCACGGGCACGGCTGCGGCGCGGCATAGGCTTTCCGAAAAAAGGGAGTGGGGTTGCTTTATGGAGACTGCGAGAATGCGTGCGGGAGTTGGGGCATCAGGGAAATCATCTCGATAGCCGATGCGGCGCACTCCTCGCCTTTGTTGCCAGCGTCACCGCCTGCGCGGGACATCGCCTGCGCGAGCGTATCGCACGTCAACACTCCAAACAACACCGGGAGGCCCTGCGCCCGCGCCGTGGCTTCAATGCCTTGACCGACCGCGTTTGCAATGTGACGGTCGTGCGAGGTTTCGCCTCGGATAATCGCCCCCAGGCAGAGCACCGACGCATACCGCTTGCTGGCGGCCAAACGATCAGCAATGAGCGGAAGCTCAAAGGCCCCTGGCACCCACACCACATCGATGGAGTCGCTCGGCAATCCCGCCGCAAGGAAGCAGGCCACTGCGCCGTCCAGCAAACGTTGCGTAACCGACTCGTTGTAGCGAGACACGACGATGCCAATGCGCACGCCTGTGGGCAACCGGGCGGGCCGTCCGCGAAAGACCTGCCCTCGAAAAGCAGCCGAAAGCGTTGGGGATGCGCCCTGCTCGACGGCAGACAAGGCGGTTCGTTCCGGGCGTGCACTCACGATTTGAGACCCATGAGAAACTCGTTGTTGGATTTCGTTTTTAACAGGCGGTTGACGAGCAATTCCATCGCGTCTGGAGGACTCATCTCATTGAGCACCCGTCGCAACACGCAGATGCGACGATACTCATCGGGCTCCAAGAGCATCTCCTCTCGTCGCGTGCCGGAGCGGTTGATGTCGATGGCCGGATAAATCCGCTTATCGACCATCCGCCTGTCCAAAATAATCTCAAGGTTGCCGGTGCCTTTAAATTCCTCAAAGATCACGTCGTCCATCTTGCTGCCTGTGTCAACCAGCGCCGTAGCGATGATTGTCAGTGAGCCCCCCTCCTCCACTTTGCGGGCGCTGCCAAACAAACGCTTGGGCCGCTGCAAAGCGTTGGAATCGACACCGCCAGAGAGAATTTTACCCGAGTTTGGCACCTCAGAGTTCCACGCGCGGGCCAGTCGCGTGATCGAGTCCAAGAAGATCACCACGTCGCGCCCATACTCGACAAGTCGCTTGGCCTTCTCGATCACCATGTCGGCTACCTGCACATGGCGGCTGGCATTTTCGTCGAATGTTGAGCTGATAACCTCGCAACCAGGTCCCTTCACCTGCCGCTCCATATCAGTGACTTCCTCGGGCCGCTCATCGATAAGGAGCATGAAAACATACGCCTCAGGATAGTTTGTGAGGACGGCCTGAGCCATCTTCTGGAGTAGGATCGTTTTGCCGGCACGCGGTGGGCTGACAATGAGACCTCGCTGCCCAAAACCGATAGGCACGATCAGGTCAACCACCCGCATCGACACTTCTTCTGTCGTTGTCTCCATCACGATTCGCTCGTCTGGATGCAGCGGCGTAAGTTCATCAAAAAATACACGCGTCGACAGCTTTGCGGGATCCTCGCCGTTGATCGCCTCAACCCGCAGCAGTGCAAAATACCGCTCGCTCTCCTTCGGTGGACGAATCTGCCCTGCCACACTCATGCCGTTGCGCAGACCAAACCGGCGGATTTGGCTGGGCGACACGTAGATATCGTCTGGGCATGACAGGTAGTGGTAATCCGGGCTGCGCAAAAAGCCGAAGCCATCCGGAAGAATTTCGAGGGTGCCCTCCCCAAACATAAGCCCATTGAGCTTCACTCGCTCCTTCAGAATCCGAAAAACGAGGTCCTGCTTCTTGGCCCCTGTGATGTCGCCAATTTCCTCCTGCCTCGCCAATTCGATGAGCTCCAGCATCGTCAGTTTCTGGAGGGCCGTGATATGCGTGTCGCCCTTCTTCAGCGATTCATAGCGGTCGATGGCGTCCACGCCATCCAGCTTGACCTCCGCAGCGATTTCTTCCGCAATCGACAGCGGCTTCGCGTCGATGTCTTCTGCGGGGGAATTGGGGTCGGTTGTCGACATAGAGCACCTCAAGGAGGGCACGCGGGCGTGCCGAGAAGGGAGAGAGAAGAGCCAGCAGAGGAGGAGCAGACAAATTGAAGACGAACAAAATGAGCCGCAGATACAAACACGCGCAAATCTTCTTCCGCGTCCCCCCACATGCGCCGCGTTGCACGGCAGATGAAGCAGGCTAGGATCACGGAATACAAACCCCAACGTTGCAGACCGACCAGAACCCTGCCGCATTCCTCACGTGGTCCCACGTGCTCGAAGAAGGCTGAACCAGATCCGATCGACTTCGCCGAGAGTATAGGCCAAGTCGCCAGAGGTATCCACGGCCACCGCTTTTCCTTCTGGAAAATGGCTTGATGCCGTTGGATTTGTGAGCCTCGTGTTTGGGCAGGATTGTGTCGAAAGAGTTGTGATTGGGTCTGGGGAAGGATGCCGCTGAGAGCCCTGCCAGGCGGCCTCCCGCGCCGCCTGCTGTACTGGGCTAAGCCGCCGGCTCGCCAAACGCTCCCGCCGCACAGCCTCATCACACTCAATCAGTATCAGGCAATCACACACTGCATCCCATCCGGCCCTGTACAACAGCGGCACATCGAGCACCACCACCCGCGGATTGCCCCCGGCCACTTCGTCGGCTCTGGCTTGGTCAAGCATTTCTTGAATCCGCTCGTGCACGCGAGGGTGGACGATTGCCTCAAGCACTTGAAGTGCTGCGGCATGCTCGGCACTGGGGCCAAACACTCGCTCTCCAAGCACGCTGCGTTGCACGCGGCCATCGAGGCCCAGCACATCGTCTCCAAAGTCGGCCACGATTTTCCGCTTGACGCTGGCTTCCTCAAGCACTTCGTGCGCCAAAGCATCGGCATCAATCACGCGGGCTCCATGCGCAGCCAACCGCTGTGCCACAGTCGACTTACCCGCACCGATTTTTCCAACGAGCCCAATGACGATCATGCCCTTCACTGTCATTGCTTTGGCCGTCGAATGCAATCGCACCCCACTTCACCCCTTCTCGCATTCCGCCCATGTGCTCCCAGAATGGACAGACACGTCCAGTGGCACGTCCAGCGACATGGCGGCTCGCATCTCTTCACCCACAAGTTTCTGGACGGCCATCACTTCTTCGGCCGGACATTCGACCACCAGTTCATCGTGGATTTGCAGCACAATGGCCGCAGTCATGCCGGCGGCCTGGAGTCGGCTGGCAACGTGGAGCATCGCCAGCTTGATGAGATCCGCCGCCGAGCCCTGCACGACGGTGTTGATCGCTGTGCGTTCTGGGAGCGAGAGGGCAACACTGCCGTGGACGCTGCGGCGGCCCTCGTGATCCCGTACTCCTGCGATCGTACGTCGACGGCCGAGGATCGTGGTCACGTAGCCATCCCGCCGGCAGCGGTCGAGAACGTCATCCATAAACGCTGCCGCACCCGAGAACGTCTGAAAATAGGCCGCGATGAACGCAGCGGCCTCGGCTTGTGGAATCCCGAGCGATTTAGCAAGGCCAAAAGCACTTTGTCCGTAGAGAATTCCGAAGTTCACCGCCTTGGCGGTGCGACGCAGATCGGACGTGACGGCCTCGGGGACGACGCCGAAAACGGCAACCGCGGTGCGCGTGTGAATGTCTTCGTTGGTTTCAAAAGCGATGCGCATGGCCTGATCGTGCGAGAGGTGAGCCAGAATGCGCAGTTCAATCTGCGAGTAGTCGGCGGCTACAAAATGCCAACCAGGCTCGCGCGGCAGAAAGGCAGCGCGGATGTGCTGGCCTTCTGCGGTGCGAGTCGGAATATTTTGCAGGTTTGGGGCGCTGGAACTCAGTCGGCCGGTGGCCGTCACCGTTTGGTTGAAAGTCGTGTGGATTCTGCCGGTCGATGGCTCTACGAGGGCCGGCAAGGCGTCGACATACGTGCTCTTGAGCTTTGCATAGCGACGGTGCTCAAGCAGTTTGGCCGGCAGCGGGTGCAGCCTAGCGAGTTCTTCCAGCACTTCGGCATCGGTACTTGGGCCTGTCTTTGTACGTTTGACAACCGGCAGATTCAACTCGTCGAAGAGCACTCCTCGCACTTGCAGCGGCGAACTGATTGCAAATGAATGGCCGGCCATCGCATGGATATCCTGCTCCAGTGACGCCAACTGGGCCGTGTATCGGGCAGAGAGCGATGCCAGAACATTGCAATCGATTCGCAGACCCCGAAATTCCATGTCGGCAAGCACCCCTGCCAGAGGCAGTTCCACATCGGCATAAAGCGTTCGAAGTTGCGCCCCATGCAGCCCTTCCAAGAGCTTGGCCGATACGCTCTGCACCACGCGGCAGGACTGCGCCGCGTGGGCGGCATCGGAAGGGTGTTCGATCAAGGCGGCATCCACAACGATCTGGCCTGCTGCGCCTTCAAATGTGGCCATGCCAAAACGCTCGGCTATTTCGGCTAAGCCGTGATTGCGTTCCCCCGCATCAAGCAGGTAGGCCGCCAGGAGCGTGTCAAACGCCCATCCGCCCAAGCGAATGCCGATCACGTGGAGGGCAACGGCCTGTCGCTTGAGGTCGTGCCCCATTTTCGGCACCGACGTATCGCTGAGCAGGTGCGCCAAAGCCCGATGGCCTTCCGGAACACTGCCTTCATCAAAACCATGCAGCAGTTCGTTGCCAATCCACGCACAGCATGCCTCGCTGGCCAAGGCGATCCCCACTGGGGGCGACAAGATCGTGCCTCCCGGTTGCTGGGCCACGCAGAGAACGATCGACTGGGCGGATTGCAGACGCAGCACCAACGCCGCGAGTGCGGCATCGTCGGTTGGCTGCTCCCAATCGGAAGGCAAGGCAATCGGCTCGCGAGAACCTGTTTTGAGCGGGACGTGTACCGCGATAGATCGATCCTGCAAAGCGCCGGCGGTCTGGCCTGCAACGCCTCTTCCGACAGTTACTTTTTCGGTAACGTCCTTGTCGTCGCGATGATCGCCATCCAAATTGAGCATGCCCTGTTGGCTCTTACTGCTGCGAGGCTTTGGGGCCGCTGCAAGCCGGGCCTTGGACTGGAGACTTTGAAACCCCATCTCGTGTAAAAATACCGCCAGTTTCTCTGCGTCTGGGGCATGGATACGGCCGGCCTCCCACGGAATATCAATCGGCACCGCCCGGTCCAATCGAACCAACTCGCGGCTGGATCTGGCCGTATCGGCATAGGTGCGGAGATTTTCGCGTCGCTTTGTGCCGGCTACAACGTCGGTGTGTGCCAGAACGTAGTCGAGCGTGTCGTGGGCTCGCAGCAGTTCGGAGGCGATTTTCGGGCCGATGAGAGGTACTCCCGGCACATTGTCGGCGGAGTCGCCAACCAGCGAGAGATAATCCACGACTTGGTCGGGGCGAATGCCCCAGTCGGCCAACAGTTCCTCGGTGCCCATGAACGCATTGCTGCGCAGATTCAGCAATCGCACGCGGTCGCAGAGCAACTGCCTCGCATCCTTGTCCGAGGTTGCTAGAATGCACTGGCCGCCTTGCGTCAGCGTGCGCGATGCGAACGTGGCCAGAATGTCATCCGCCTCGAAACCAGCCATCTCCACGCACGGGATGCCCATACAATCGAGCAGCCGCCGCATGAGTGGGATCTGCGGCACCAGATCGGTCGGCATTGGGGATCGCGTG
>CAIRDU010000364.1 GCA_903877395.1 uncultured Planctomycetaceae bacterium | reverse complement strand
TCCTCGGATCGAAAAGCTGGCACCCGATGTGCTGATCGTCACGGGCGACCACAGTACGCCGAGCCTGCTGAAAACCCACAGCTGGCATCCTGTGCCAACGCTTCTGGTGGCGCCCACTTGCCGGCCCGATGGCTTGGAAAAATTTTCCGAACGGGAATGCCTGCGGGGCGGCCTCGGGATGTTTCAGGCCAAGCATCTCATGCTGATGGCCTTGGCCCATGGCCTCCGATGTGCCAAATACGGGGCGTAGGAAGCCCCGGCGAGTATTCGCAAAAGGACCGTGCGTGCGGCAGAGCAAATGCTTTTGGAGTATAAGTCGAGGGAGAAAACCGAGGCAGCCGCAACGAGCCCCAGAATCCTATGGCGAGATTTCAGGACGAAGATCTGTTTCAAAGCTCAACGATGACGTTCGGCGAGCACTTGGAGGAATTGCGCGTGTGCCTGATTCGGGCGACCGCAGGCCTCCTTGTCGCCGTGCTCTTGGGCTTTTTGGTCGCACAGCCGGTCGTGCACTTGATTGAGCAACCGCTGCGACGGGCCTTGGGCAACTACTACACAGAGCGTTCGATCGAAACCTTTGATGCGTGGCAACCCCGAGTGGCTGGTGGCCCTGCCCTGCCCTATTCCCGCGAGGAAATCATAGATGCCGTGGAAGGGCATGGCATGTCGTTTGAACTCCGCGAAGTGCACGCCGACCGCTTGGCGCGAGTGCTGGGCGATTCGACTCCGATGGCCATCCCACCGCCAAAAAAGACCGTGGATGACATGGCCAGCAGCACGGGCGGCGCAGGTGTCGGCCAGGGCAGTCCGTTTCATATCGATGCGTTGGTGCCGTTGCTCCTCTGGCAACCGCTGTCGAAAGATGCCCGAGTGAGCATCACAACACTGAGCGCTCAAGAGGCGTTTGGGATTTACGTCAAGGCCGCCCTCTTGGTGGGCGTTGTGCTGTCTAGTCCTTGGATGCTCTATCAACTGTGGACGTTTGTGGCTGCCGGGCTTTATCCGCACGAGAAGCGTTGGGTGAGGATCTTTTTGCCGATCAGTGTTGGGCTCTTTTTGGCGGGCGTGTCGTTGGCATTTTTCTTCGTTTTTGATTTTGTGCTCGACTACTTGCTGCAGTTCAACGAATGGCTGGGGCTAGATCCCGACCCGCGAATCAGCGAGTGGCTGGGGTTTGTCCTGATCCTGCCCATCGGTTTTGGACTAGGCTTCCAACTGCCGCTGGTGATGCTCTTTTTAGAACGCCTCGGCATCGTGGACGTGGCCACCTATGCCTCTCAGTGGCGGATTGCGGTGATCGTGATCTTCGTCGTGTCGGCGGTGCTGACGCCGGCCGACCCGTACAGCCTTCTGTTTCTAGCGATTCCACTCTGCTTTCTTTATTTCGGTGGGCTCGGAATTTGCCGGTGGTTTCCTCGGTCGTTGGAAAAGAGATGAAAATGCGGCATGCCGCAGAAATCGCTTATGCCACAAAGGCCAGCCAGTAGAAAAGTGAGCCGGTGCACGCTGTCAGCACCAAATCGAGCGCCGCTATTCGGGCCATAACGCGGTGCCGTGGCCCGTGCGTGCCCGGTTGGGGCGGCACCGAAAAACGAACGAGAGCGTCCCACACAACCCACACCCAGAGCACCAGCGTGGATATGGCAAACACGAGGTGCACGCCCAACGCAGTCAACACGCCCGTCGGCCACCACGGGCTCGGTCTGGCTCGCATCTTCCAGTCGCTGATGAGCCGCACATCAATTTCAAAGATCACGATGGACGCCAGCAAGAGACCTGCGATCACGAGTTGAAGGCGTTTGTGAGTAACAAAATCACGTTTCTTTCGAACCACGTGCACGCTCCACGCCAGCACGGGCAGCACGGCCAAGAGTCCGACGAGGACCAGATCCATGCCAAACGACGCGCGGGTGCCTAAAAAACCATCGATGCCATGCATGAACGTCGTGAACGCGACTGGAGCCTCGGTGCCAGCGACGGCACCATGAGATGCGGAGCGATTCAACGCAATTCTTTCGGTTGAGGTGGGCTTGAACGAGGACTCGACCACGAGACAGGGATCGGGACGTGAATTCTACGAATGTATTCTAGACTGCCGGCGGGGGGCACACAGGGCACTGGCGAGTTGCACTGGGGGGCGAATCCACGCTACTATCCATTCACAGTGGGCCGAGTGGCGAAACTGGCAGACGCACGGGACTTAAAATCCCGAGGAGAGTTATCTCCGTGCGGGTTCAAGTCCCGCCTCGGCCACTGAATCTCCGTTCGTCGAACTTTCCTCTGGTTCGGCCTTGTTTGGAACCCACCGATTCGGTACCAGTCTCTGGAGAGTCCACGAGGGCCGCTCAGAGCGGCAACCCTCGCACTGTTCCGTGGGAGGCCAGCGGTTGATGACGGTCGAACGAAAACGGCAGCGACTGACGTTGGAGGACGTCTCGCGAGTGGATTGCAACGGCCGCAACCGGTCGCTGTGGTTGCCGTGGCTGATGGCACCGCTCTTCCTGCTGATGCCGATGGGGGGCTGCGCCCTCGCTGGCAAACTCCGGGAGACGGCCACTGCGACGGCCTCGCGGACGGCAGCGGGTTCGATTGAAACGGTCGTCCTATCTGGTCGCGACTGAGATGGCCATTTGGGCGGCGGCAGTGGCGTGAGGCTCGTTCGCGAACTAGTTTTCTTTTGGGCCCGATCGCTTGGGTCTTGTTTTCGATTCCTTGCTCCTCATTCTTGTTGCTGATTGCCCGCTTCTGGTGTCTGGTTGCCTTGTTGGAGAATGCGAATGCCGCTGCGATCCCGAGTTGCCCTCATTGCCACGCTGCTTGTGGTTGCCGCAATCGCTGTGAACACAGTGCTGCAGACGTTTGCAGCTCGCCGCGCCGTGCTGGATCAGGCTCGCGCAGGAGGCGATAGCATTGCCGAGGTGCTGGCACGGGCGGTGGCGTTTGCGGAAGAGGTGCCCAAAAGCGTTGAAGAAGAGATCGGCCACCAGATGAAAACAGAGGCCCAGCTTGTTGCGCAGTATGTCGCGACTGCTGAAAAGGCGGGCCAGTCCAAAGCCGATATGCTGGCGAGCCTGGGGCAGGTTGCCGCACAGGCAGGCATAGAGATTCTGGTGACTGATTCTGAAGGGCTCGTCACACTGCATACCAACGACAATGAGGCGGGCTT
>CAIRDU010000363.1 GCA_903877395.1 uncultured Planctomycetaceae bacterium | reverse complement strand
GGTTGGCGGCCGCCTCTCGCGGTGGTCCCACCACAGACCTTACCGGCCTCGTCAGGCGTACCGACGAGGTCTTGGCCCAGATGCGATCCGTACTCGATAAAATGATGGAATTAGAATCGTTTAATGAGGTCGTCGAAATCCTGCGAGGCGTGATTCGCACGCAGGAAGACATACGTTCCGATACCCTGCGGCGACAGAAGCAACGTGCCCGCGAGGCCCTCGAGCAGCCGTAGCCTTTGTGGGAAAAGAAACGGAGTGCTACGCTGTATTACATTGGAAGAGGCTTTGGAATGGCCAAAAAAACCTGCTGCTGTATTCTGTTCGGCTGTATTCTCGGCGGCCTTCTGGCAGTGGTCGCCGGCCCTGCTGCCAATGCAAGCGAGTCTCCCACCGCTGCGCTGCCCGCGAGGGAGCAGGAACTGCTTCAGCAGTTTCGGGATCTCGAAAAAACATTCCTGCGGTTGGCGGACCTGCTGGCAGTTAGTGATCCGCGACGCGCGGCCCTGTTGCGCAGCGCATTTGAGCAGGCTCGGGATCAGGAGGTTGGCGGCAGGCTCGACGGTATTGTGCAGCTGCTTGAAAAGGGGCAGCTACTGAAGGCAGGCACGAGCCAAGCCTCGGCGATCGAGAAACTGAGGGAGCTCCTCGATCTGCTCGAATCGGGTGATAGCAATCGGCAACTCACCAACACGAAAGAGGAAGTGAAGCAGTTTTTAGCAAGGCTCTCAAAGCTGATTGCAAGACAGCGTGACATCGAGGGATCCACGGAGGCTGGCTCTCGCAAAACGCAGCTTGCCGAACGACAAGATAGCCTGGCCGAGGAAACGCAGGGGCTTGCTCGCGAGCTCGGCTCCTTCGCCAAAAGAATGGAAGCCCGCGACGTTTCCAGTGAGCATAAGCCCGAGAAGTCATCGCCGGAGGGCAAGCCGCCCAAGGGCGAAGGCAAACCGCAGGATGGCGAAGGAGTCCAGGAAGAGCAGGGCGATGGAAAGGGCTCGCAGCCAAGCGAAAGCCAAGGCCAGAGCGAGGGCGAGGGCGAGGGGCAATCCTCCGAGGAAAAGCCTGCGAGCGGAAAGCCGGGCGAAGCGGAGGCAGGTTCGCAGGGCACTCAGGCAGACACCGAGGAAGAGGATTCTGCCAAAGAGCCAGACGGGGACGACGAATCGTCCCGCGCCCAACGCACGAAGCGGCGACTGGAGTCGGCCGAAAAACGGATGCGAAAGGCAGAGGAACAACTCAAACAAGCCAATCGACGCAACGCCCGAGCGGAGCAGGAGAAAGCCATTCAAGAGCTTGAGACCGCGCGGGCCGAACTGGAAGAAATTCTGAGACAGATGCGAGAGGCAGAGGTGGAGCGTCTGCTCGTACAACTCGAGACCCGCCTACGGGCGATGCTGCGGGCTGAAAAAGCTGTGCTGGCTGGCGCAGAGAAGCTGGCCGCCGCCCCATCGGCACGCACGTCCGCGGCCGACGGTCAGGTGAGCGATCGCGCAAGGCAGTTGGAAGCTGCTGGGCTCGGTCGTGAGCAGGGCTTGATCGGTAGCGATGCGACTAAGGCCCTCACGCTGGTGCGTGACGACGGCTCGGCCGTTGCCATTCCAGAGGCGCTCGAGCAGGTACGAGACGATTCTGTTCAAGCAGCGGCAAGGTTGGCTCGAGGAGATGTTGGGAGCACAACGCGAAGCATCCTTCAAGATCTGGTAGCGAACTTGGAAGAGATGCTCGGGGCATTGGAGAAAGCGCATCGCCAGCAGCAGTCCAAGCAGCAGGGCTCGCCCGGCGGTCGGCCTGCCGAGCCAGGGGAGCAGCCGCTGGTCGATAAGCTTTCTGAATTGAAGATGATTCGCTCGCTGCAGATGCGGGTTAATACTCGCACAAAGCATTTTTCTCAACTGCTGTCCGAAGGTGCAGAGCAGGCAGAGGAGCCGGAACTCTTGGACGCCATCGAGCGATTGGCAGGCCGACAGCAGAAGATTCAGCGGGCCGCCCATGACATCGTTACTGGCCGCACCGAATAGCTCATATGCCACGTTTTCTTGCGACGCAAAACGGTTTGAAGCGTATGATACTCTCGTGTGGCGCGTGGCCGATTTTGTCGGCAATACTCGCCGTTGGCTCAGAGTTCCTTTTCGCATGCCAGATCGAACCCATCGTTTTTATATGACTCTACTGCGCAGTCCGTTAGCCCAGTTTCAGCGTTCGATGCAGGCGTTGCGATTGATGCTGTACGGATGCAAAGCAGGAGCGATGCAGCTGCTTGTGGCGATCATTCTGGTGGCTGCCGTTGAGTGGCCGCGGGTATCCGTCGGCAGTGACTCACCGCGGCCAGTGGCCAATCCAGCGGTGGTTCATGAGCAGGAATTCCAACGGCAGCCAACGTGGTCGATTCCCACTCGCTCGGAAGTGCGGCATCAGGTTCTGGCGTGGCTTGACGGTTTGGAAGCACCCGTAGGCAAGCTCGCCGATGCGAGGGCCATCTGGGCCCAAAGCGAATCGTTGCCATCGGCCGAAATCATAGGGATGCCAACAGACATCTTGGACGACGTGATGTCCACGTGTGCGATCGTGGACGAACGCTGCGCAAACCTTGAGTTGGCGATGCAGGACCGTGTGTCTGGTGAGGGCGTTGCCGCCCTCTCGGGCGAGTTTGCGTGGCTGAACGAACCGTCCACAAACCGGTCCGATACCTTTGAGCAACAGGCCGTCAAGCTCTGGTTGGGCCGAGAGTTGGTGCGTCAAGACCGGTTCGACGAGGGACTTGCGCAGTTAGCGGATCTGGATCCGGCCACGGTGCTGGATCCAGCGGCGCTTCTCTTCCATCGTGCTGCCTGCCAGCATTGGCTGTTGAAGTCTGATGCCGCGATCGCGTCGCTCGAGCAATTGCTGGAACGTGCCCAGGAAATTCCTGTGCGTTATGAACGGGTTGCCAGGTTGCTGCGGGCCGACATGACCTCGCTTGAGGATGAGTCGCTGGATCATATTGCCCGTCGCATGCGAGATGTCACGCGTCGGCTCGGCCTCGGTAGAGCTGGGCCAAAAACACGTCGGGTGCAGGATGGAGTGATCGAGTCGCTCGACAAACTCATTGCGTCTATTGAAAAACAGCAGCAGGATCAATCGGGCGGTGGTGGCTCTGGTGGCTCTGGAAAGGGAGGCACCGGCAAACCAATGGACGACAGCCGAATTGCCGGTGGAAAGGGGCCAGGGGATGTGACGCGTCGAGACATTGGCGACACTGAGGGCTGGGGCAACCTGCCCCCCCACAAACGCGAGGAAGCGCTCCAGCAGATTGGGCGAGAGTTTCCGGCGCACTACCGCGAGGCCATCGAACAGTATTTTAAGCGGCTGGCTGCTGGAAACGAATCGCCCTAGAGGCGGCGAAGTGGGGACGGGAATGCAAACGGAGCGAGGAACGGCACCATGAAGCATCGCACGCATTCGCTTGTCGTACCAGTGTTCGCCAGCTGTCTCATCGTGGGGTTCATGCTGGGTGTCACGAGCGTGTATGCCGATGAAACGGTGCCGCCGGATGCCGGGGCGACTAGGCCGATCATCAGGATCTCGCAGGCCGACGGCACTTCCATAACGGCTCAGCTTCTGCGGATCGACCCCCAAGAGATTGTGTTTGAGACTGCAGGCGCAGCCACGACGCTCTCCCTTGAACAAGTGCGGGTGGTTGAGCGAATCCCGGCCAATGCGGTTGGGGAATCAGCTCCCGGTGGGCCAGTGGCTCTCGCGGTGCGGCTGACGTGTACGGATGGCTCAACTCTGGAAGCCGATGATTATGTGTGGGACGGCACGCAGCAGGCTGTATTGGTACGGCCGGAGGGCCGGATTGAACTGCCGATCGACAGGGTGCAATCGCTGGCGTGGCTCACGCAGAGAACAGTTGAGGTGCCGCTCCCAGCGGATGGTACTAGGGAGCCCGTCTGGGTCGCTTCCATTCCAGAAGGCAATCAGACCGACCTAGTGGTCGTAGGCACGCCCGAGGCGTTTGAGTTTGTAGAGTGTGCCATCACGGCGGTCTCGGCCGATTCGGTTACGGTGGTGCTCGACGAAGAAACCATTCCTGTGAAGCGGTCCAAGGTGATCGGCCTGGCGTGGCTGCGCGATGGAGGCGGCCATTCAGAAGTCGCCTCTGATGTGGCGGCAAGAGGCATTCGCGTCGATGTGTCGGGTGGAAGTCTCAAGGCCAATCAAGTCGGGTGGACGCCCGAGGGGCTTGTTCTGGACAACAACCTCCGGTTCCCTGCCGCGATGCTCCAGCGGATCGACTACGCCGCCGGCCGCACCGTGAGTTTGGCCACGCTGCCGACAGAACGTCTCGAAGTGGAACCTTATTTTGGTGCACTGGGCAAGATTAAAGGGCTGGCAGCATTTTTTGCGCCTCGCGTTCTGCCCGGCGGCAGCATGCCGCATCCGGGGTTACTCATGCGGCCCCGCACGGTGGCGGTATGGCGTTTGCCAGCCAACAGTCGGCGATTTCTGGCTACGGTGGCCCCGGTCGCTGGGCAGCAGGTTTCAGGAAATGTGGTCGTTGTGATCGCGATGGACGAGCGAGAGGTGTTCCGCCGACAGATCGCCGCCGACGCCCCTGCCGGCATGCCCATAGATATTGACCTCTCCGGATCGCGTCGCCTCAAGCTGACTGTAGATTTCGGGGGCGCCGGGCCAGGCGGCGGCGTTGTGTTTACAGACCCCATCATTGAAAAGTAGTGTGTGATGAAAAAGAGCGAGTCTGCTGCACACTCTGTTTTTTCGGCGAGGAGTTCAAGCCGTCTTATTTGGCAGATCGTCTGTGGATGCTGCCTAGGATTCTGGCGCGAGGGCTTTGCGAGCGGGGCTGATGTGCCGTTGCCTGTGCTGGAGGCCCAGCAGAAACGCATCGACACGATTCAGCGAGCTTCTCGAGCAGCTGTGGCCATCTTTGCGGGTGACGCCGGCGGCGGTTCGGGCGTGCTGATCAGTCCCGATGGCTATGCGTTGACAAACTTTCACGTGGTGCAACCGGCCGGTGTGGCAATGAAGTGTGGGCTCTCGGACGGTCGGCTCTACGATGCCGTGCTTGTGGGGCTAGATCCGACTGGCGATGTGGCGCTCATCAAGTTGGTGGGCCGCGACGATTTTCCCTATGCGGCATTTGCCGATAGCGATCTGGTAGAGGTAGGCGATTTTTGCTTTGCTGCTGGCAATCCATTTCTGCTGGCAACCGATTTCCAGCCGTCCATCAGTGCCGGCATCGTGTCGGGCACACATCGCTACCAATTCCCTGCCGGCACGATCCTAGAGTACGCCGACTGTCTGCAGGTGGATGCGGCGATTAACCCAGGCAACTCTGGAGGCGCGCTCTTCGATGCCAGAGGGAATATTATTGGCTTGAATGGGCGGGCATCATTTGAGAAGCGAGGACGAGTGAACGTCGGGG
>CAIRDU010000362.1 GCA_903877395.1 uncultured Planctomycetaceae bacterium | reverse complement strand
GCCCGTACGGAGTCGGATTTGGGCGGCATTCTGCAAACGATGAATTCCCTGTTGCTGAATGACATTTTGGACGGCCAGTTCATCACTTTGCTCTTTGTCGTGGTCGATCCCCGCCAAATGAGTCTGAGTTATTCCAGCGCTGGCCATATTGGTTATCTGCTTAACCGCAACGCACACATCAAATACCAGCTCGATATCAACGGCCTCCCGCTGGGTTTGCATGCAGACGCACGGTACCCCGTTACGACGCTCTCAATCGAAGACGGCGATCTGCTGGTTTTGCTGACCGATGGAATCGAAGAATCGATGTGTCCACGAGGAAATCAGTTTGGTCGACAGCGAGTCATGGATTTCCTGGAGCGAGCTAATGGCTTGCCGCTCCCTCAGATTGTTCACGAACTGCACGCTGAAGTTCATGCGTTTCAGGAGTCGGGGGAACCTCACGACGATGCCACATCCGTCATTGCGCGATTTGGAAAACCCGCGTCTCTCGCTGAGGGAATACGCCCTAAACCATCTGCTGATTGTTCTCAGACCCGATGAGTCAGCACTCCTCATGAAACGCGTGCAGCGAATGACAATCGTTCTCCTATCCGTTGCATTGGCTGTTTACGCGGTGCTGTGCCTTGTGTTTCTCCTATCGCAGCGGTCGTTTATTTATTTTCCCACGCCACTTCGGCAGGGCGATGCGTCGTCAATCCCGCTCCGAACACCCGATGCAACTCTGCAGATTTCAACCCGAGCCCACGACGGAACGCAGGCCCTTATTTATTTTGGGGGTAACGCAGAGGATGTGTCGTACTCGCTGCCCGAGTTCGCTGCTGCTTTTCCAGAGAAAGCCATCTTTATGATGCACTACCGCGGCTATAGTGGAAGTTCTGGACGGCCTAGCGAATCCGCTTTGCACAGGGATGCCAAGGAATTGTTCAAGATGGTGCACGCCGCGCACTCGGATGTGACTGTTATCGGCAGAAGTCTCGGCAGCGGGGTCGCGATCCGATTGGCCTCCGAGGAGCCTGTGAGCCGGCTCGTACTCGTCACTCCTTTTGACAGCATCCTCAATATTGCGAGGAGAGTAGCTCCGTTTCTTCCGATCGGATTGCTGATGTCAGACAGATACGAGTCGTGGCGATGTGCACCGCTCGTGAAAGCACCGACATTGATTCTTGCTGCAGCCAATGACGCACTCGTTCCAGCAGCTAGCACGCAGTCGCTCTTTCGTGCATTTTTACCAGGAGTTGCGACCATGCGATTTCTCGGCGGCACAGACCATAATTCGGTGTCTGAAACACCTGAATTTATGGAAGCGATACAGGCTGGCCGATAGCTCCCGTGTCGGCGAACCATTCTCTTTCTGGTGCGGTGCGCACGACTCGAATCGTTCGCAACACGTGGGGCATAGCGTATCCCCACGGGTGGTGTTCACCGGAACAACACCCAGCCCTGTTTCAGAGTCATCCAGAAGCCCCAGCTCAGCGGTCCGACAACAATCAGCCAGAATACGACGAGCTCGCATCGGCCTCGCAGTGTTTTGCTTCGTGTGTGGCTAGGGGTTGGTGTACTGCGTGAGTCCGGCGGGGCAGCTCCTTTGGGGTTTATGCCTGCTGGATGCTCACTCGAATCGGCACCGCCGTCAAATAGTTGCTCTGCAACTGGCCGAACAGCCATGTTGCAGAAAAATCCCACTGCCAGTAGCCCGGCTAATAGATACATGGTTTGGTCGTAGGCGGCGCTCCGAGGCACGCCCGAATGAAACTGAAAATCATTCAGGTAGTTCACGAGCACTGGGCCGAGGATTCCGGCCACGCTCCATGCCGTGAGGAGTCGGCCGTGAATGGCCGCTACGTTCTGCGTGCCAAACAGGTCAGCCAAATAGGCGGGAATCGCTGCAAAGCCACCACCGTACATCGTCAGAATCAAACAGAAAATCCCACAGAACACAGGTATGTTGCCAGCCTGTCCAGCCCACGGCACTCCAGCATAGAGCACAACACCCAACAGGAACAAAATGCTGAAGGTTATTTTTCTACCGAGTAAATCCGAGAGTGTTGCCCAGAAAACTCTGCCTGCAATATTGAAGAGGCTCAGCAGCCCAGTAAATCCAGCCCCAATCACCGCCAGTTGACTGAGTTGCCCGGAATCAAGCTTTTCAAATGAAAGCGACTCTCCAAGCAGACGGCCACCCAATATTTCCTGCAGCATTGGCGACGCCATGCCGATCACGCCGATGCCTGCCGACACATTCAAGCACAGAACCCACCAGAGCAACCAGAATTGGTACGTCCTACAGGCTTGGTTCACCGTTACAAAACGACCCGCGGCAGATGGTGTCACAAGAATCTTATCCGCCACAACGCCAACCGACGTTGTGCCTTCCGGCACCCAGCCATCCGGCGGCAACCTATACGCAAAAGCTCCGAGCAGCATGAATAGGAAATAGATGCCCGCCAGGACCAAAAATGTTTCCCAGACACCCACGGAATCTGGTCCAGCGAAATACTTCATCAGCCATGCAGCCAATGGAGATCCGATCATTGCTCCGCCGCCAAAGCCCATAATCGCCATGCCGGCTGCCATACCCCGACG
>CAIRDU010000361.1 GCA_903877395.1 uncultured Planctomycetaceae bacterium | reverse complement strand
GGTGCCGCCAGCCGAGGTGCACCATGGCTGCTGCGTGCACGACACACGACGCCCCATCAACGACCTGCTGAATCAAGCGTTCGTTGTCGAGTGCGCCAATGGCAGTCTGCAGACGCAGGCCTTCCAGCGAACGATGACAGGTCGTTTCGGAACGTACCATCGCCCGCACGCTCTGGCCACGGCTGAGCAACAATCGCACAACGTTGTTGCCAACGAGGCCGGTGGCCCCCGTGACGAGACAATCGACTCGCCTGTTTTGTGAATCTGGGCGGCTTGCGCGGGATGGGATGTCTATGTCGGATATGCCCGACGTGGCCAGTTTTGCACCCAAGCCAACGTGGTCGTTTGTAACGGAAAATGGGGCCATGATGGGATCGTCTCCAGAGCCTGTTTGTTTCAAGCTGGGTCGGTCGATCCTTCTACCGAACCCAGCCGCAATCATAGATCGGAAAAAAGTCCCACGCGACTTGCCAAACAGATTTTTGCTGCCGTTCAGGAAAAAGACCGAGAATGGGGAGTTTGCCGTGCAGGAAGTGACTATTTGCCCTGTTAAAACACGCTCCCAGCAGAAGCGGTTTCTCCGGCTTCCGTGGCAGATTTATCGGGATGACCCCTGTTGGATGCCCCCACTGTTGATGTCGCAGGAAGAGCTGCTCGGCTTCCGTCCCTGCCCATTTTATGAAAAGTCGCGTAGCCAGTCGTTTCTTGCCACCCGTGGCAACCGGGATATTGGCCGCATCACGGCGATCGTGAACGCAGGCCATATCGAGCGATACAACGAACAGCGAGGCTTTTTCGGTTTTTTTGAGTGCGAAGACGACTCCGATGCAGCCAAGTGTCTGTTCGATGCCGCGAAAGACTGGCTCCACGCACAGGGCATGCAAACGATTCGCGGGCCAACCAATCCATCGCTGAATTATGAGTGTGGCCTGCTCATTGAGGGCTTTGAAACGCCCCCCTTCTTTATGATGACGCACAATCCTCCCTACTACGGTGGGCTCGTGGAGGCCAACGGTTTTGGCAAGGTGGAGGATCTCTACGCCTTCTGGGGCGAGATGTCGATGCTCGCCACGCTCGACTCGAAACTGGGCACGATGGTGGAAGGCGTCAAGGAGCGGTTTGGCGTGACGGTCCGTCCAATCGACCGCAATAACTTTGACGAAGAGGTGCGGATGTTTTTGGACATCTACAACTCAAGCCTCGGTGGTACGTGGGGGTTTGTGCCGCTCTCCTCAGGTGAGGTGCAGCACATGGCCAAAAGCCTGAAGCACTTGATCGTGCCCGAGTTGGCGTTGGTTGCCGAGGTGGACGGAAAGCCGATCGGATCAGTTTTCTGCCTGCTCGATTACAACCCTCGCATCAAGCAGATCAACGGCCGGCTGTTTCCATTTGGGTTTCTCCGGCTGCTCTGGAACAAGCGGGCCATCAAACGGATGCGGGCGATCAGCACCAATGTGATCCCGGAGTATCAAGCGTGGGGCATAGGACTCGTGCTCCATGCGGCACTCGTGCCGAGGCTCTTCAAGTGGGGAATGAAGGAAGTGGAATTTTCTTGGGTTTTAGAATCCAACCACCTCTCCACGCGCACGCTCGAACGGGGAGGCGCGCTGGTGACAAAAAAATATCGAATCTACCAGGACGACCCACCGTCTCCGGTTCCTACGTAGGGCCGTTTGAGCAAAAACACGCGTGGGTGAAAAATGCCAAAGAGGCCTGCTACTGGCCGGGTCGCTTGGGGCGGTAGCCGACGGTGCGGCGGTCGCGGGGTTGCTTGCGGGAGGGTTTCACGGAGGTCTGGCCATGCCCGGAGGGTGCTTCTGGCGTGCCCCGAATGTGGTCGCCAGAAGTGGTTTCGGTAAACGCGCGTGTGGCTTCGCTGCGTTTGCGGTCGAGGGCCTCGCGAGGCGGCCGTTCTGAGATGAGGCAGTCGCAGCCGGAGCCGATGAGTTCCTGACGGCCAGCCTGTTCGAGCGCGCGGCGTACCTCGAAATAGTTTTCTGGTTTAAAGAATTGCAGCAAGGCTCTTTGGGTGCGGCGGTCTCGCATGCCTTTGGCAATTTTGACGGGCTTTTTTGTCATCGGATCCAAGCCCGTGTGGTACATACAGGCGGCAATATCAAACGGGCTGGGGATAAAGTCCTGTACCTGATCGGGCTTGTAGCCGTTGCGTTTGAGAAAAAGCGCCAGATCGATCATCTCGTTGATCCCGCTGCCCGGGTGGCTGGCAATGAAATAGGGAACGGTGTACTGCTTCTTTCCGACGCGTTGGCTGGCGGCCTTGAACTCTTTGTCGAACGCGACGTAGTCGTCGGCCGACGGCTTCTTCATGAGCGCCAGCACTTCCGGATCGGTGTGCTCTGGAGCCACCTTTAAGTGGCCGCCAACGTGGTGCGCGGCCAGTTCGGCGAGATATTCAGGGTCGCGACGAGCCAGATCCATTCGCACTCCGCTGGCCACCAGCACCCGCTTTACGCCAGCGACACTTCGAGCTTCCCGCATCACTTCCCGCAACGGTCCGTGATCGGTGCCCAGCAGTTTGCAAACGGTGGGGTGCACGCAAGAGAGCCGGCGGCACTTGGCCTCGACTTCGGGCCGGGTGCATCGCATCTGATACATGTTGGCCGTGGGGCCACCGATGTCGGAGACGGTGCCCTTGAAGCCAGGTTGTTTTGCCATCAACTTGATCTCGGTGATGATCGACTGCGGCGAGCGGCTCT
>CAIRDU010000360.1 GCA_903877395.1 uncultured Planctomycetaceae bacterium | reverse complement strand
GATTTCACGGAAAATCCACCAAACAGTTCCGGCAACCGCGCTGCGATGACATCTTCAAGCAGCACAAATCGCTGTTGCCCGGGCGTACTGCAACCAACATTCACAAAGCGGGGCAGCACCTGCGGCACCTGCACCACCGCAAAGAGCCGCTTTGGTCCCAACCCTTGTGACTGCTCCAGTTGCACCCCCAGATACAAACCTCGGTTGTGGTAGCGAGGGGATGGATGGGCTGGATCAACCGCCATTGGCGTGAGGATCGGCAACGCACGCTCGCAAAAAAACTTGTCAATCTGCGATAACTGCTGAGCATCCAAATCAACATACCGGAGCAACTCAAAACCCTCCGCTACCATCGCCGGTGCAATGCTCTCTCGCAGGCATCGATACTGCCTAGCCACAAGCTCCTGAGTTCTGGCTGCAATCCGCTGCAACTGCCCAAGGGGCCGAATGCCGTCCGGCGCGTAGTCTTGCGGGGCGCTCTCGCCAAATGCCTGCTCTCGAATCCCCGACACTCGCACCATAAAAAATTCGTCCAAATTCGAACTGAAGATTGCCAAAAACTTGAGCCGCTCCATCAGCGGATTCTCTGGGTTCTCAGCCTCTTCTAGCACCCGTAGATTGAATTCAAGCCAGCTCAACTCGCGGTTCAAAAAGCAGTCGGCACCCAGCGTGCTTTCCTTGCTCTCTTCGGGAACGATCTCTTCGATAGTTGCCATACTGTCTTGCCTTGATTCAATTGGGGTACTGACGAGACTTCATCTAGCACATCGGTTGCTCTCCAACAAAGTGTACCTTTGCCACGTTGCCACCATAGCCCTCGACTCTTCACAACGAGATCTAAACATTTCTACTCGTGACTCCGACCGCCCGACGCCTCTGTGCTTTGACGCTGTCCATGGAATGGCCCTCGATGGGACGGATGACTACCCGCCATGGGGCCGGGGATGGTGTACGGCTCTGGCGTGCAGCCTCGAGGCATCGGCCCCAAAACCCGGCAACGTGTATCCGGGCGCCAACTTCGATGATCTCTCCTACGACGAACTTATTCGAGCCAGTGCGGCGATCGCGCCTGTCATGCAGCGGGCAGCCGGCCAGCCTCTGGGACGCACCATTCTAGACGCCGTGACGGCCTCGCGACGCGTCACACGTTCCAATGCAAACCTTGGCATCGTGCTGGCTATCGCGCCGATTGCAGCTGTGTCTGACGACGCAATCGCAGCGACTCCATTTCGCCCGGAATCAATTGCTGCGGTGCTTGCAACCTTGAGTCCTGCAGACGCAACCTCTGTGTGGCGGGCAATCGCTCTGGCCCAGCCAGGTGGTATGGGCGGCCGCGACACGTGGGATGTGGCCGGTCCGGCCCCGGATCATTTACTGGCTGCGATGCATGCCGCTGCCACGTACGATCAGATCGCCCACCTCTGGGCGCACGGCTACCAAACGCTGTGCAACGGACTGGTACGCGATCTCTTGGAGGAACTGCACGCAGGGCACACCCTCGGCGATGCGATCGTGCGATCGCACCTGCGACAGTTGGCCCGCGAGCCCGACTCGTTGATCGCCCGAAAGCATGGCCTCGAATGTGCCGCCGATGTTTCGGCCCGCGCCGCTTGTGTACTGGCACAGACCGACAACTGGCGGGAGGCTACGGCCGATTTCGATCGCCACCTGCGATGGCCAGTTCGCCTCAATCCGGGCACGACGGCCGACCTTCTTGCCGCTGGGCTCTACATCCTGCTGATCGATGGCCGCCTCCGCAGATTGCTAGGCGCCACGCCCTCGCTACGATCGAGAGTTTCTTTCCCCTCGGCATAGCCTTTGGGCAGCCAGCGGGTACACTCGGTATTGCAGAACTGGATCCCACGCATCCGCAGCCACAATCTATGCACGAACGCTCTGGCGAACGCTACACAGTCAAACTCCGCAAAGCTGTTCACGTCTTTTCTGCAGGCCACTTTATCACGCTGGCCAACGACCTCTGCGAAGCTCTCCACGGCCACAATTGGACCGTTGCCGCCGCGATCACTGGGCCGCCAAATCCGCACGGGATGGTGATTGACTTTATCCAGTTCCGCGACCTGCTCTCTGGCATAATCGCAAGGCTTGACCACCACATGCTGCTTCCTACGCAGAATTCCTTGCTCCACGTTGCTACAGAACAATTGGCCTCGGGCCGGGCCGAGGTGACCGTGCGATTCAAAGACCGCCGATGGGTTTTTCCAGCAGAGGAGTGCGTGCTTTTGCCCATCGCAAACACTACTGCCGAATGGCTAGCCCGCTGGATTGGTCGCGAACTCATCGGCACGCTAGCCGCCGCTGGCACACATGTCTCGAGCGGATTGGCAGTCGAGGTAGACGAGTGCCTCGGACAGTCGGCAGTATGGGAACTCATACCGGACATCCAGCCCGACTGAACACGATTCATGCATCCCCGACAACGATCTTGCCTGCGGCTTCGATGGCCAGCGAGAACACGCGAGTGTTCACCCGAATGCGCATGAGCCCCGCACCATCTGGATTCCGCTCCACCTGCCCGACGGTTCCCAAGGCAAGGCCGGATTCGGTGAGATAGCGGAGGAATCCGGCCGACTGATCGAGCACTCGCGTCAGTTTGAATATCGACCCTGCTGCACACTCCGCCATCGACCGCGACGGCTTTTCGTCGGGCGCGTGCAAGGATTCCCCATCAACGCGTGGAATCGGGTCACCGTGCGGATCAACGTCTGGATGCCCTAGGAAACCATCGATGCGATCCACCAACAGATCGCTCACAGCATGTTCCATGTGCTCAGCCTCATCGTGCACCTCATCCCAGCTCATGTCGAGAGTGCGCAGCAGAAAAAGTTCAATGAGTCGGTGGCGCCTCAGAATGCGCAGCGCCAACATCTTGCCCGCGCGTGTCAGTGCCACGCCCTCATAGAGGCGGTGCGTAGCCAGCCTTGCTGCATCGAGCGTTTTAAGCATGCTGGTCACCGTGCCCGGCGACACGTTGAGGGCCGTCGCAATCTGCCCGGTGCTGGCGGGCTGCCCCTCCTGCGATGCGGTGAGTTGATAGATCGTTTTGACGTAGTTTTCGACTGTCAGACTAGGCACGGAGAAAACCTTTCGGAATCGGAATGTGGTGCGGAGTATGGATCGACGGAAAATCAGTCGCAAAGCTGGAGGGATTGCCGCGGGTGGCTCCTTGGAGCATTATGCCGTGCGTCCCTCGTTCGCGCCTCCTTACTCATACCGTTTTTTTGCCTCTTCTTTTTTCTCTTGTCTTGCGAGCGATCTGCATGGTACTCAACTCGCGGGCTTATGAGATTGCCGAGCGGATGATTCAACGTGCCGCCGCACTCCATGCGTCGGTGCACATTACTGCAGGCGTGCGTGTGGTGGATTGCGGTGTGCGGTCTCCTGGCGGTCTGGCGGCTGGCGTGGAGATGGCCCTTGCGGCGATGGCTGGGCGAGGGAGAGTCTGGATCGAACCCGCCGATGCGCCGCATGAGCAATGGGCTAGCATCTGGCCGAAATGCGATTGGCCGGTGGTCGCGGTGGAGAGCGATCAACCGCTGGCAGCCTGCCTCGCTTCGCAGTACGCGGGATGGAAGGTGAGCACAAAAAAATACTTTGCGATGGCCAGCGGACCGATGCGAGCGGCCATCGGCCGCGAGGAATTATTCGACGCAATCGGAATGCGAGAGCAGCCCACCGTTGCCGTCGGATTGCTCGAGGCATCCGCACTGCCGCCAGAAGACGTCTGCCTTGGGTTGGCTGCCGATGCGAGAGTCGAACCATCCAAACTGATTCTACTCGTGGCACGCACAGCGAGTTTGGCGGGCACGTTGCAGGTAATCGCACGGTCGCTGGAAACGTCGCTCCATAAACTGCACGACCTGCACTTCGACCTCAGCCGGATCAAAAAGGGCAGTGGACGCGCGCCGCTGGCACCTGTGCCGAAGGACGATCTCACGGCCATCGGCCGCACCAACGACGCCATCCTCTACGGCGGGCACGTGGCTCTGGAAGTGACCGGCGACGACGAAAGCCTGCTCGAGATTGGGCCTCGCATGGTGAGCGGCGCATCGGCCGACTCCGGCGTACCATTCCTCCAACTCTTCGAGAAATCTGGCCGCGATTTCTATGCACTCGATCCAGCCTTGTTTGCGCCGGCGATGGTCGACCTGATGAACGTCACCACGGGCCGCCAACACCGCTTTGGCACAATCTCGCCAGACATTGTGACGGCTTCGTTTCAGCCATGCCCGACTGACGCGAGCGCTGCCAAAGAGGCCTGATGACGATGCGAGTAGCGATTCTGGGCGAACCCGCTGGCTGGCACGTCAGCCGCCTCGTGGCCGCGCTCCACGCCCGCGGCCAGGAAGCAACGGTTGTGCGGTGGCACGAATTAACAGCCGTGGTCGCGGGTGCGACTGTGCCAGCGGAGCAGTTTTTGCCACCGGCTATCGATCAGGCCGACATCGTTGTGGTGCGAGGGATGCCGCAAGGGGGCTTGGAGGACGTGATCTTTCGAATGGATCTGCTGGGGCGGTTGGCTGCGCGTGGCCAGGCGATTATCAACAGCCCGCGAGCCCTTGAACTGGCCATCGACAAATACCTCTCCCTGGCAAAACTGGCTGACGGCGGCGTGGCGGTGCCCCACACGATTGTGGCCCAGAATCCTGCGGCCATCCAGCAAGCTTGGCAGTCGCTGGGCTGCGACGCAGTCATCAAGCCACTCTTTGGGTCCTGCGGCCGAGGCATCCAACGGCTCTCCACCCGCGAATCGCTGGAGCCTTATATCGAGGCTGCCACAGCGCGTGGCAACGTAGCCTACCTCCAGGAATTCGTGCCGCATGCAGGATGGGATGTACGGATCCTGCTCGTGGGGAAACGCGCGTTTTCAATGCGTCGAGTGTCGGCCCGGGACTGGCGCACAAACGTGGCCCGAGGTGGCCGACCAGAGCCATTTTCGCCCCCCCAGTCTTGGATCGATCTGGCTCGTCGCTCGGCCACACTTTTAGAAACAGAAATTGCGGGCGTGGATCTGCTGCCAGCCAACGACGGCCGACTTCTCGTTATTGAGATCAACGCTGTGCCTGGATGGCGGGGCTTGGAACGGGCCACCGGCACCGATATTGCCGCAGCGGTTGCAGAGCACCTCAAACGCTCATTCAATCCGGAAAAACCGGTTTTCTAGGCCACCCCAAGCAGGACAGTTGGGATATGCGACTCAATCGAGCTGCCTGCTTTCTGCGCAGCAGGGCGAATGCCTTGCAAACAGGCACCACTGCCTGAAAATAAGTCTGCACCTGTTCGCGTGACGTAAGTCGTTGTTTTACAAGCACTTATCGCTATCACTTGACAGCACTGACAGCATCCAAGCGAACGAGAGACCGAAGTGCGTCTCTACCATTCCGGCCGATGGCTGAACCCAATCCCAGGGAAGGGCGATTTTGATGGCGACAAGGACGAACACCACAGTGAATACCAGTGAAGGCCAAGTCGCCCCTGAAAAGAACCGCGGAGGAAGATCCGGCACGGCCGACCATGCCGCCACGGCAGTCCTGCAGGTGGCTGAACGGCTGTATCGCATGAACAATCTAGAGTGGATCGTCTTTTTTCGCGAGGTGCTCGGGGTGGAAGGAATCGTTCGGCGGACATTCGACGACCCGGCCAGCCTGATCCGTTTTGAATGTTCTCCTCAATACGCCCGAATTCGGGAAATGCTCGACGAACTACGCAGCCGCCAGCCCGCCGAGCCAGATCGCACGAGCGATCGCAGCGCCCTGCGGGTGGTGACGGTTCGAATGCCTCGCGTGCTTCACGAAACACTCAAGGCCGAGGCCGGAGACATGCGGGTGAGCATCAACACCCTGTGCATTTCAAAGCTCCTCAAACTGCTCGACGAGGAAGGCCGAGTGGACTTGGAATCTATTCGCAGCAGTCGCCTTGGAGGAGCCGATTCTGCCGATGATCAATCTGCCGATGACGTCTCGTTGAGCAGCCCTGGAAAGGGGTCGAAAAAAGGGAGGTAGGTTGATGTGGGCTTCACACCTTCAGCGGCTCTTCATTTTAAATCGGAACAAAGGACTGGAGCGGACCTGTAAGCCGGGTTCTGTGCTTTGCGTCTTTGAGCGCCACGCAAAGCGATGACCATTTCTCTAGGACGCCGGTTGCCCGACGCCTCCAGCAGCCGACCCGGAAGTGGGTGCGAAACGGGCCGTTTCGCGTCGGACCCGAAGGTCCGAACTTCTTCCTGCTTGGCCTTACTCCCAATGGGGTTTACCGAGCCAGGCCGGTCGCCCGGCCTGCTGGTGAGCTCTTACCTCACCGTTTCACCCTTACCGACGGGAATGACCCCGCAGGCGGTTTGCTTTCTGTGGCACTTTCCCTGACCTTGCGGCCGGTGGGCGTTACCCACCACTGCACCCTACGGAGCCCGGACTTTCCTCCCGCCAAAAAAAGCCGTTGTGCCCGAAAGCACCTCGTCTATTCTCCAGCCAGCGATCATCCGACCCACTCCAGTCCCTCAATTTTCCTGAACTTATATTTTTTGCTGCACAGCATCTAAAACGATCTTTTTAAACTCACTGTACGAATGTTCGCAGGCGCGCTCACATCAACGTATACGCATCAGCCTATATACATCAAATAACCGGCGGACGCACTCCGTTGCAAAAACATTGACCACGTGCCCACGATGCATTACCCTTCTATTGTTAGGATTTGATGTGCCCCGAGAAACTTGATAGCACGGAACATCCATTATGACTCCCTATGGCGAATTGCAACCGATTGGTGGCGGGGACCCAATCCCGCTGCTCAAGACTCCTCTGGCCGTTGGCCGACGGGAGGAATCCGACATTGTGCTGCGGTTCCCCAACGTATCGGGCAGCCATTGCGAGCTCTCGCTGGTCGATGGCTACTGGTATGTCAAAGATCTGGGTAGCAGCAATGGCACGAAAGTGAATGGCAGTCGGGTGAGCGAGCAACGGCTGGAGCCGGGCGACACTCTCTCGCTAGCAAAGCATGAATACGAAGTTTGCTACGAACCTGCGCGGCTAGGAGCTACGGCCCAGCCCGAAGAAAAAACAGTCGCAAAAGACCTGTTTAGTCGATCGCTGCTCGAGACAGCCGGACTCGAATCCGTACGGCCTACAGACACCACGGCTGTTTCGAGCCGAAAACGCAAGTAGACGGCAAACAATGCTGACGCCCTGCTAGACTTGCAGCATGCCAAAACCCCGCAAGTTTCGCGTTGATCTGCGGAAGAATCGTTCGTCACGGTGTCGCAGTGGCAATCTCACCCGTTCGATCGATGCCTTTCCAGAGTCTACGGCCGACATGGCTGCTTCGGAAAGAATCTCCGGCAAGGGAGATCTCACCCGCAAACGCACCGTTATCCTCCAACAGCCATCTGCTGAACGCACCGACGGATTCGGGTTTCAGCCATTCACGGCAGAAACATGGCGAGGGCAAGTACTGTTGGTCTACGGCCTCGAGAGCTTTGTCCGCGCCACCGATGGCACAGTGGTGCGATGCACAACTCGCCGCCTCCTCCGCACGCTCTCTACCGATCAGCGGCACCCCGTAGCAGCGGGCGATTGGGTGGCCGTGCTAGGCCGAGGCGATCGGGCTGCTGGCGGCAGCGGGAGCGATGCCACGATCCAATCAATCGAACCCCGTCGCAATTCCCTCTGCCGTTCCAGCCGCCGCAGACGCCACGTAATTGTTGCCAACGTAGATCAGGCATTGATTGTTGGCAGTGCCTCGCTGCCACACCTCAAACCCGCGCTCATCGATCGGTTTATCGTGGCCGCAGAGTCGAGCGGCATTCGCCCGATCATCTGCTTGAATAAAATCGACTTAGTCGATCCTGCCAGCCTCGTGCCGCTGGCAGGCGTCTACGCCCGCATGGGCTATCCCGTTGTGCTCTGTTCGACGGTTACAGGTTGCGGAATGGCTCGGCTGGAGCGGCTGATCGCAGGCCGCATCACGGCAATTGTGGGACAAAGCGGCGTTGGAAAATCATCGATCCTCAACGCACTCGAACCGCAACTGACGCTGCCCGTGGCCGATGTTAGTCGAGACAACGATAAGGGCCGCCACACCACCACCACTGCTCGATTGATCCCGCATAGCCGCGGCGGCTTCTTCGTTGATACGCCAGGCGTGCGGCAGTTCCAACTGTGGGAGCTTGTGCCTGCCGAGGTCCCTGCGGCGTTTCGCGATCTGCGGCCGATCGCCAACTTCTGCCGATTTCCAGACTGCACCCACACCCACGAAGCCGACTGCGCCGTCAAGAATGCCGTTGCCGACGGCCTCCTCGACACACGGCGATGGCAGAGTTGCTGCCATCTTGCGTCGCAGGCCGAACACGACGAAGAGGAGTCCGAGGAGTGAACAACCGCACTCGCACCAACAGCGTGGAGAGCGAACGGGCCGTGCTCGTCGGAGTATTACTCGATACACCAGCCGATCCAGACCATCCACTGGACGAACTGGCGGGCCTGGCTTCGACAGCCGGCGCCAGCGTAGTCGCCAAACTCACGCAGCGGCGGTCGCGGCCCGACCAGACCACATACCTTGGCAAGGGGAAGGTTGTGGAATTAGCCGGACTCGTTGCGAGGCACGACGCTGATGTCGTCATATTCGACAACGATCTGTCTGCCGCGCAGACCAGAAATCTCGAACGCGACTTACAAACCAAAGTGCTCGACCGCTCCGAGGTGATCCTCGATATCTTCGCCGCCAGAGCCCGCACCTATGAATCGCGTCTGGCAGTCGAACTGGCGCAGTTGGAATATTCGCTGCCCCGACTGAAGCGTTTATGGACGCATCTTTCGAGACTCAAGATGGGGATCGGGATGCGCGGCCCTGGTGAAAAACAGCTCGAGGTCGACAAGCGTCTTGTTGAAAAACGGATTCACGACCTCAAACAGGAACTCCTAGAAATCCACGGTCGCAAGGGGCGGCAGGTAGCCGCACGGCACAACTCTCTGACCGTGTCGCTCGTCGGCTATACAAATGCCGGCAAAAGCACACTCCTCAACATACTCACCGGCTCCGATGAACTAGCCGAAGACAAACTCTTTGCAACGCTCGACACCCGCACGCGGCGATGGCGACTGCCCGGCTGGGGTTCAGTGCTCCTGAGCGACACAGTAGGATTTATCCGGGACCTCCCACACAGGCTGATCGCTAGCTTCACCGCAACGCTGGAGGAGGCGCGTCAGGCTGATCTCTTGCTGCACATTGCCGACGCTTCAAGTCCTCTGGTGGATTCGCAAATCACCGCGGTGCGAGCCGTGCTCGCCGAACTCAATGTGGACGAGAAAAACACGCTGCTTGTACTCAATAAAATTGACGCCGTCGGAGATCGCGTTGCACGAGGCATGCTGCTCGATCGCTATCCGCATGCGGTCCCTCTCTCCGCACGCACTGGGGAATGCATGACGGACTTCTTGCGAGCCGTAGGCGACTGCCTCGGTGCTGGTTTTCGAGATGTCGACATCGAAACCGAACCAGGAAATGGCCGGCTTCTTGCCTGGATCGGGGCGCACGGCGAAGTGCTCTCCCGCCACTTCGCGAACGAACGAGTCACGATTCACTGCCGCCTGCCGGCCGCAATGCTCGGCCGCATCGCCCCCGCCGAGGCGGTCGTGCGCGTGCATGTGTCGCCGTCCGAACGATCCACTGTGCACCCATCTGTTCCATGACATTTTATTCATGACGTTTCAGCTGCCGCCAGAGTTGTTGTCCGTGGAGCCGCTCGTGCCACTCATGGCCATAGCGTGCCCATCGTGCCATACCGCGCTGGCCGTGAACGTTGATCTCTCGGGACACATTGCCGAGTGTCCGCTATGTACCATGGTGTTTCTCGTGCCACCCACGGCCGCCAATGCTCTCCCGCCGCCGCAGTCCGCTCCCGCCGTTTTAGAACCGCGGGGCGAGCTTGAGTTTTCGGAGCCGATAAAATGTATCGACAACGGTGCGCAGATGATCCAATTGCATCGACTGACTCCGGAGGAAAAAGCGTCCCGTCGCGCACGACGCAATCTCATCATGCTGCTGGTGGGCGTGACTATTCTCGTGGCGATTGTGCTTATTCTGGGCACGAAATAATCGCAGCACGCGTTCAGGCCAACGTCTCGCCAATCGCAAGCAAGGCTTCGGCGTCTAAGCAGAGGCTATTCGATTCGAATAGCCTTGAAATTGCAGTACGATGAATTTTTATTTTTATGCTGCCGATGCCCAAAGCCCCGTAGACGATTGCGCCTCCACTCTGCTGCGACTTATCTGCAGACACAATCCCATCCACACCCGCTGGGGGCACGGCGTTTAAATCGATGAGCACCCTGGCGCGGCTGGCAAGCAATCGCCCCGCCGCATCGAGCATCACTGTGCCAGCAGCGCCGGCCGACACAATCAGATCGGCTTTTTCAATCGCCGTCCCAAAGGCACTCCCTGCTAAAGACACGTCGACTGTTGCAATGGCTTCCAGCCTCGCTTCAGGCACCGCCGCCGCGATTCTCTCGCACACTGCCTTGGCGCGTTCGAGCGACCGCGATGCCACACCAACAGCCACTCCCTTGCCAGCTAAGAGCCTCGCCACTCTCTGCCCCACGGGGCCCGTTCCGCCAAGCACAAGTGCCTGGCAACCGCTTGCTAACTCTGGATCACCCAGCGGCAGATGCCGTGCAGCAGCCACCACCGCGGCGCTTGCCGTCGTGTTGGCACCAGCAGGATCGAGCATCACGCTCACTCGCACCGGCCCGAAGAAGGTGGCTCGAACCCGGTCGTAGACAAGCTCGGCAACCTGCATATCCGACCCACCAATAAAGATGGCGGTTGAAGCCAAACCGCTACCTCCCCGCGTGAACATCGCGCCGTGCACGAGCGGCACGGCTGAGTCGGGAGTCACGCCACCATGCTGCAGGAGCACCTCCGCACCAGCATCGATCGCAACAATCGCATCAAACGAACTGGCTTGAGGATCGCAATCGAGCTGAATCAAGATGCGTTGGACGGGCATGAATGCCTCCCCATGAATACCTCCCAACAAATACTTGGAAGTGATGGCGAAAAAAAAGAGGGCCGCGGCTTCGAACTACAAACGAGTTCCAACGCCACGGCCCTCCTGTGTACCTGCCTTAGAAACCGCGGAACGGATGGGCCGCCTTATCTTTGCCTGCGAGCATCTCGTCAACAGAGGGCTTCCCCTTCATCGCGCTGGCAATGGCTTCCATCGTGGCCTGATAGTTGAAGTCGTAGATCTTCTTGTCATCGACAGCGAGCCAATGAATAAAAACACCGCAGACAATGACAAGACTCTCGGCATCGCTCTTCGGAATGACGCCCGCAGCAACGCTGTCGGCGACCGCCTTGGCGACCGCAGCCTGCGCCGGGCCAAACATCTGCACAGCCTGCTTGGCTCCCTTGATCGTTACCTTCGTAATCATTACGGTCGCCGGCTTGACCGCCAGATTCGGCGCAAGCACGGCCAGCAAGTTTGAATGACCTTCGCTCTGTCGAGCCAAAGCGTTGGCGAAGGCATTACCAACTGGGCCATCTTTGCTACCAATCAACAGATCGATATGGGCAATTTCGTTGCCCTCGCCGCTGAGTGCTTCGCCAATAAACATCGACATAGTCCCTGTCTCCTCAAAAAAGTAAGGCCAGGCCGCCCGAGCAACCGTTGGCCGAAATCATTGCCGATGCATCCACGGCACGGGCCGAAAGACTACCATTTCAGCCAGCAGGTACAAAGCCTGCTTGCGCTGTGGTGCGATCCCAGTGCGATTGCGCCCGCTCAACAACCGCACTCCATGGCTCTGCACGACTTCTCCGCTCCGCGACTTTCTTCAGCCAACACCGATCGCCGGCCGCTCGTTGTGCTCGGCGCAAGCGTCCGAGCGATGTCTTCTTCGGCCACCCAAGCTGGATGGAACGTCTATGCCGCAGACCTCTTTTGCGACCTTGATCTCCTCGCAACTGCTGTCACCGCCCGGCGCGTAGGGGAAGATGTTGGTGGCTATCCCGCCGGACTGGCAGAGTGCGCCGCTTGGTTTCCTGATGCTCCGTGGTGCTACACAGGTGCGATTGAAAACTATCCTGCCCTGATCGATCAGATCGCAGCGATTCGACCGCTGGCAGGCAACACTGGTGGCATCGTTCGTCGAGTGCGAGATGCGGCCACACTGGGCCGAGTGGTGCGACAGGCTGGACTGCGATTCCCCGAGACATCTTCCACGCCCGCTGGCATTCGCACGGATGGTTCGTTTGTGCAAAAGCCCATCGCCAGCGCCGGCGGCCGAGGGGTAGCGCGATGGACCGCTTCGCTGGCTCACCATTGGAAAGCGGCACAGAGCGACTTCCCGGCCGCGCCGCCAACAACGCTATGGCAAAAATGGATCGATGGAGATTCCATGGCGGCTGCGTTTATCCTGTCGCCGCGATCTGCCCGAATGATTGGAATGAGCCAGCAACTCGTTGGCCAGCCGTGGTGCCACGCACCCCCGCACGCCTACTGTGGGTCGATCCACGTGCCGCTCACTTCGATCCAAGCCACGACACATCGCCAACTCACTCGCTTGGGGCTCGTACTGTCGCAGGAATTCGGTCTGCTCGGTGCAGTCGGAGTGGATCTTGTCGTG
>CAIRDU010000359.1 GCA_903877395.1 uncultured Planctomycetaceae bacterium | reverse complement strand
GCGCGATCCCAGTGAAACTGCACTGTCGCGCTTGCAGAGGCATCGGTGTAGGGCACTCTAGAGTCCTGCCCGACCGGTGCCACGACAACGGCTGTCTGCACGCCGGCAATGCGGGGAGTCGGCGCCGAACGCTGCGGTCGAAACTGTACGCTCGCCGGGATGGCCTTGAAGCCGGATCGATAGCTGTAAGCAGGGGCGGTTTCTAACTTGGAGACCTCAATCGAAAAGTCGACCGACTCGGTGAGGTACGAGGCGTTTTGATCCTTTCGAGGATGGCCTTCGAGAGAAAACGTGGAGCCGACTGACAATCCAAAACAAAAGGCCTCGCCGAAAAATTCTTTTTCCCGGCACTCGCTCTGCTCGATCCGCACCGTTGCCAGAGAGTCGCCGTCATCTTGCTTTGCATAGCCACCCGGATATTCAAAGCGTTCCAGATCGCCGTGAGGATACGAATGGCTGGAGGTGTGGCTGGCGACGAGATCGGCCTTGGGGTTTGAGGGGGCGTAGTCTTTCAAGCTGTATTTTCCAGACCGCATCTGCTCGCTGGCGCTCCAGAGGAAAATATGTTCCCGGTTGTAAGCCGTACCTTTTTCGCAGTGGTAAGGAATTGTTGCGTAGCCGGGGAAAGGCCTGTGGCTGGTATGCGAATCGCAAAGGGCGAGCGTATGGCGGCCGGAACTGTGCTTGTAGAAATAGTAGATGCCAAACCGCTGCATCAGGCGGTGCACAAAATTGCTGTGCGTTTCGTTGTACTGCGCACAAAACTCCAGTGGCGAATAGTTACCGATCACTCCAGAGATGTCGTAGTCGGAAAACCCGAGGTCTTCAAAGACCTGATGGAGAATGTCGATCGCAGACTTGTTTTGAAAAATGCGGCAATCAGACCCCAGTTCCAAGCAGGTCATCCAGGGCACGATTTCTGCTCGGTAGAGTGCTGTATTGCCCGCATCGCCCGTCTGGCGAATGCAACGAGCCAGGCCGCTATAGTGCCGCTGGCCGCCGTCGGGCAGCGTGACCGAAACCGTCATCGGTTTGCCGAGCAGTTGAGCAAAATCGATGTCGGCGTTGTCGCTTTGGAGTTCGAGCACGCCCTTAAATGGCTGCCCGAGCGATTCGGTGTAGTGAAACGATCGCAGCGTGAACGCATCGCTGCCCAAACTGCAGTCGACAGCCACGCTTTTGATGAAACTCGACTGACTGGACTGAGGAGCTGCCATACAATCGCCGCCCGCGATTCTATCGCAGTGAAAGAGTTTTTTGAAATCTACCAGCAGTCATTCTCATACCAATTGCAAGATTAAATTGCAAGAAACTCAATTGCAGGTGCCAAACTTTTCTGAAGGAACGCGGTTCTTTTCCCGTGACAGGCTTCCACAGGATTCCACTTCGGCGTTTTGCAAAGCGACGTTGCATTTCATAAACTCCAACCACGATCCACTTCCAAGAGGGCTTGCGGCGACGCGAGAAGTAATGGGATCATCCTCGTTCAAGGAGCGTTCAAGATGGCTGGAAAATTAGTAAACATGGGTTCATTACTGAAGTGCTCTCAGGGGATCGCGCCGTCGTCGCTGGTTGTTTTGGCGCCGACGGTGATGGCGCAGTCGCCGCCAGCGGCAAACATTATGGATTATGTGCCGATGTCAAATATTTTGACGTTTGGCATGTGCCAGTCGACGGCCAATCCAACGGTGGCTGCCGCCACGTCCGCAGCACTGGGCGTGCTGACGCCGATGCCCTGCATTCCCGTGACGACCCCTTGGACGCCGGGAATGCCGACAGTTCTGGTGCGCAATTTCGCTGCCCTCGATGCCAGTTCGAAGTGCATGTGCGCCTATGGCGGTGAAATCACGATCACCACCACCGATGTGATTGTGGACGTCGGATAATCTGTAGGTGAGTGCCGTAACGCTGGCCGAGGGTCTCGCTATCCCGTGCTGTCCGTGGAAAAAGTCATCCACGACCTTTTTTCACTTGGAAAGCCTCCGGTTTATTCGAGTGCCACGCACTCGCGACCGCCTCGTGCGGTCGGGCCGGCAGTTTATCCACAGCCTGCCTCGGGACAGCAACGGCTGGCGCGTTGACTTGGCCCGAGAAAAAGCTAAAAAAAGAACCGCATTGCCGCACTCCAAAAACGGAACCATTTTTATGGCAGGTCTCGATCTGAAGGGTCTTATCAGCAAGCTGAACCCAGTCTGTCAGCGGGCGCTTGAAGGCGCAGCCGGCCTTTGCCTGTCGAAAACAAATTACAACGTCGAAGTCGAGCACTGGCTTGTCAAGCTCTTGGAACAACCAGGCAACGATATCTGCCTGCTGCTCAAGCATTTCGACGTGGATCATGCCAAGCTGCTCGGCGATCTGACTCGCGCCATCGAGAAATTCAAGACGGGTAACTCGCGGCCGCCGCTCCTCTCTCCGGAAGTGTGCGCGCTTGCACGGCAGGCGTGGCTGGTGGCGAGCGTCGATCACGCTGAGACGAAGGTGCGAGGAGCGTGGCTGTTGCTGGCACTGTTGTCGGAAGAATCAACCGCTCAGCGAGCCTTGGCGGCCTCTGATGAATTGCGAAAGATCGCTCCGGATGTGCTCGCCCGCGAGGCCACGCGGGTTTTTGTGCGTTCCATTGAATCTGACCTGCCCGAATCAGAGGGTGCCGCTGGAGGCGACGCCGCCGCAGTCGGCCCCGATGGCAAGCCCAAAGGCCCCACGACCACGCCAAACCTTGACCAATACACGATCGACCTCACCGCACGGGCCAAAGCCGGCAAGATCGATCCGGTGCTCGGCCGCGAACCGGAGGTGCGGCAGATCATCGATATCCTCACACGTCGCAGACAAAACAATCCGATTCTCACGGGCGAAGCAGGCGTTGGAAAAACGGCCGTTGTCGAAGGATTTGCGCAGCGCATCGCCAGTGGCGACGTGCCGGAGCCGCTGAAGAAAGTTTCCCTCCGCACGCTCGATCTCGGCCTCTTGCAGGCGGGTGCAGGCGTGAAAGGCGAGTTTGAAAATCGGCTCAAGGGCGTGATCGAAGAGGTCAAGAAGTCTCCGACGCCAATCATTCTCTTTATAGACGAAGCCCACACGCTCATCGGCGCCGGTGGGCAGGCAGGCCAAGGAGATGCGGCCAACATGCTCAAGCCAGCGCTTGCTCGCGGTGAACTCCGCACAATCGCCGCCACCACGTGGGCCGAATATAAAAAATATTTCGAGAAGGACGCGGCCTTGGCCCGTCGTTTTCAAGTGGTCAAAGTAGAAGAGCCCTCAGACGAGATTGCCATCCGCATGATCCGCGGCATCGTCGACACGTTGGAAAAGCATCACGCCGTGTCGATCCTCGACGACGCCGTTGTCGACAGCGTCAAGCTTTCAAGGCGCTATATCTCGGGCCGTCAACTGCCTGACAAGGCCGTGAGTCTCATCGACACCGCCTGCGCCCGCGTGGCGATCGGACAGTCGGCCACTCCACCAGCGATCGAAGACGCAAGGCGGCAGATCGATGCTCTCGCCACGGCTATCGCGATCCTAGCCCGCGAGCAAGAGGCCGGGGATGACCACTCGAAAAAGCTGGCAGAACTGGCCGAACAAAAGACGAGCGTATCGGGCGTTCTGACGACGCTTGAATCGAAGTTTGCCGAGGAATCGAAGCTCGTTTCGGAAATTCGCTCGATTCGCAAGCGGCTCACTGGCTCCACGATGTTTACCAAAGACTCATCGCTTCAAGATCCCGCCGCGAAGCCCGCGGCAAAAACTGCCGCAGCAACGGCCCCTGCGGCAGAGCCACCGCTCTCTGACGAAGAGCGAACGGCCTTGCGTGCCAAGCTTGCGGATTTGCAGAAATCGCTCGCAGCGGTGCAGGGAGAGGAACCTCTGGTGAGTCCATGTGTGGATGGACAGGCGATTGCAGAAGTGATTGCAGGATGGACGGGCATTCCTGTGGGCCGAATGGTGTCAGACGAAATTCGCGGCGTGCTGGAACTCAAGAGCCGAATGGAAGAGCGGATTGTCGGACAGTCGCACGCGCTTGAAACCATTGCCGAACGGATTCGCACCTCGCGGGCCGGCCTCACCGATCCTCGTCGGCCAGTCGGCGTGTTTCTCTTGGCCGGGCCGAGCGGTGTGGGCAAAACGGAAACGGCCCTCACGCTTGCCGAATTGCTCTTCGGTGGCGAAGACCACATGACGATCATCAACATGAGCGAGTTCAAGGAAGAACATAAAGTGTCGCTTTTGATGGGCTCGCCGCCGGGCTACGTGGGCTACGGTGAAGGAGGCGTGCTCACCGAGGCGGTGCGTCGCCGTCCGTACGGCGTTGTGCTGCTGGATGAAATGGAAAAGGCGCACCCCGGCGTGCAAGACATCTTCTACCAGGTGTTTGACAAGGGCATGCTGCGCGACGGCGAAGGCCGCGACATCGATTTCAAAAATTGCGTGATTATCATGACGAGCAATGCCGGCACCGACACCGTCATGAAACTCTGCGCCGATCCAGCCACTCGGCCCGATCCCCCGGCGCTTGCCGAGGCACTTCACGTCGATCTGCTCAAGGTTTTCAAGCCGGCGTTTTTGGGGCGATTGACGGTGATGCCTTATTACCCATTGGCCGATGATGTGCTACGCAACATTTGCGAACTCAAGCTCAAGAGCATTCGCCGCCGCGTGGAGACGGCCTATAAGGCCAGTTTTGACTGGAGCCCTGAGGTCGTGAAGGCAGTTGTTGACCGCTGCCACGAAGTCGATAGCGGTGCCAGAAATATCGATCACGTGCTTTCGGGGTCGATGCTGCCCGAGCTTTCCACGTTGCTCCTGGGCCGCATGGCGGAGGGCCAGCCAGTTGAAAACGTTCACGTCGATTTGGGCGGCGAAAATGGCGGCTTCAAGTACGCAATTTCGTAACGCAATTCTGGCTACCCAAAACTTGCTTTGGGCCATTGCTATGGTAGGTTGATTCTTTCCGTGGCGTGCCAAAAGAGGGCCGAAAAGATGTGCCTGAACCGCACAAGGCTCTGAGCCGTAGAGATGCCCGAGAAGAGTGTGAGCGGATTTCAAAACGCCCACAAATAAAAGAGAAAAAAAGTTTCAGTTTTCAGTAGAGTTTTTTTGAGTTCGGACACAGTTCAGAAAGGACTATGAAACGATGGCTGTTTACGCGCAGTTTGATGGTATGGATGGTCAGGCCATGGACAAGGGTTACGAGAAGTGGTGCATCCTGCACGATTACGAGATGAACGCCTCCCGCAATCTGATGGCTGGTGGCGCTGCTCAGCAGTCGCAGCAGCGAGTGACCGGCAGCACCACATTGGGCCCGATCATGCTCTTGAAAAATGTTGACAAGGCCGATCCCAAATTGCTTGCGGCCTGCCTGGGAGGCAAGATCGTCAAGAAAGTAGTGATCGTTGAAACAGTGACGATCGGTGGCAAGAGCGAAATCAACAGCCAGTACGACCTGGCTGACGTGCTCGTGACCTCGATTGTCACGGCGGGCGACGGCAAGTCGAATCAGTCGTCTCGCGTTGGGCTCATGCCCACGGGAATCAAGTTTAAGTTCCAAGAGATCGACACGAAGGACGGCTCAGTCAAGGGTTCCGTTGAGGGCGAGTACGACGCGAATACCTTAACCGCCAAATAGCCTTTGTAGATCCTGAAGTGGCTTGGCTTTGGCAAGCGTCTCTGTCAGGCCCGATGGTATAGGTCGCCGTTATTTCCCGGTATCTGCTGGGGGATAACGGCGGCTTTTTGGGATTCCTGACGAGGCATCGGCCGATGTTGGCTCATGTTGGCTCATGTTGGCCTTTCGTCACACTTTAAAATAGGGGACTGATCGATGAGCAAACCTATATGCGGCTATATCAAGGTCGGTGACTTCGAGGGCGGTTCCGCCGATGCACAGCACACTGGCTGGAGCGAGATCATCGGCTTCAATGCGTCAGTCGAAAGAAAAACGGGTTCGTTTATCAAGTCCGATAATCCGGTCGGAAGCACGAATCTTGGCGACGTGATTGTCGACAAGCTCGTCGATGCCGCCTCGGTCAAGTTGATGAAAGCCTGCGCAACTGGCCAGAAGATTCCAAAAGTGCAGGTCCACATGTGCTCCACTGTTGCCGGAAAGTTTGCTGTCATTCTGGAATACGAACTCAACGACGCAATTGTGTCGAAATATGAATTGAATGGTACGAACAATTCAGCCAGCGATGCTCCTGAGGATCGTCCATCCGATACGATCGCCTTCGCCTTTGCAAAAATTACGTGGACTTTTCATAAAAAAGATGCCACGGGGGCCAGTGTCGGAAAAGTGTCAGAGAGTTACACGGTTGGCTCCTAAAGCCATGGCACCCATCGCCTCCACCAATGCCGCCGAGGGCTACGTTACAGACGTCCCTTATGTACCCGGCTTTTATCCGGCGCTTGCTCCGACGTCGCTGCGATTCATCGCCAGCCTCAACGGATTTGCACCACCGGAAGTCTCAAAAGGCTTTCATTATCTGGAAATCGGCTGCGGATTTGGCGACACGCTGCTCACCCTGGCGGCTGCCAATCCAATCGGCACATTTACCGGTATCGATATCAATTCCGTTCACACGCAAGCCGTAGAGCAGCGGATTCGGGAAACAGGGCTTTTAAATGTTCGCGTTATCACATCCGACTGCGCGCAACTCCCAGCCGATCTTCCACCGCAGCAGTTCATCGCGATGCACGGCCTATGGAGTTGGGTTTCGCCACAGGTGCGAGAACAGATTGTGGCCATTGCGAGGGAGCGACTGGCCCCCGGTGGCCTCCTGCTCGTCAGTTACAACGTTCTCACAGGCTGGGCGCCACTTCTGCCGGTGCGATCGCTGGTGCGAGAATTTGCTGCCGAATGCGAAGGAGACAGCCTAGAGAAAATGCGGCATGCGGCGCAGCGCATCAAAGCCTTGCGCGACAAGGAAGGGCAATACTTCGTCAACAATCCGGTCGCGGCAGAATTTGTCGACGACATGGCCAAGCACGATCTCACCTACCTCACGCATGAATTTCTGGGCGATCATTGGAAGGCGTTTGAGTGTGCCGAGGTTGCCGCCTTGTTTCGCCCAGCCGGGCTCGAGTTTGCGGGATCCTTTCCAGTCTCGCTGAATCTGCCCGATCTGTGCATCGCGCCGCGATTGAATGAATTCCGCGCCCAGGGCGATCGCGAAGCAATCGAAACCCGCAAAGACTTACTGATCAATCAGAGCTTTCGCTGGGATATCTACGCTAAGCCTCGGGCCGACTCAAAGCAGTCGCCGGATCGCTTGACCTCTGCAGACGATCTCTATTTTCGACTTTCTCAACGCAAAGCAACGTTGCCCTTTCAAGAATCGCTCAATGCAATGGGAGCGATGACCGTAACAATCGATGGTCCACCGCACGACACGCTTGTGGAGATGCTTCGCGAGCGGAGTTGGCGGTTGGCTGAAATTGCCTCGGATCCCAGATGCGCCGATGTATCCAGAGACGATCTGATCGAGGCCATCGATTTAGCTGTCTCGCTGGGACTTTTTTGCGTCGATGCCCAACCTCTGCAGGTCATCGATCCGCTCGACATACACCGCGTCTTTATCGATCTGGCTGCCGACAATTCCAAGTCGCTCGGTCGGCCCGCTCGTCTGCGGTTTACCAATCAGTTCAATGCGGCTCAGATCTTGCGGCCAATGGGTTCCAAAAAACTCATCCTCCTAGCAAGTCCGGTCAGGGGGTCGGGGGACACGATCAAAATCCTGCACTCCATCGTACTCGACGAACTTGTGCATGGCAGCGAAAACGATCGGAAAACGATCGACTTCGTGACTCGTGTGGAGCAACGCATTGCAGCCCGTGGCCCGGGCATCGTGGAGCGTAAAACGGGCCGCGAAATTACCGAACCGGCAGACCGTCGCACGGCCGTCACTGCGATCTGCCGAGAATTCGAAGAATTAATTCTCCCAGATCTGCTGGCCTTAGGCATCGTCGTCATCGATGCTTGAGCAGCGAGTCGATTTACTCAGCCCTGCACGTCGGCCAGTTCTGCAGGCGTTAAAAGACCGTGCGTCAGCAGTCGCCCACGTCCAGGAGGCGAGAGCCATACAACCAGCCCCCGTGCGGCAAGGACGTCAAGATGGGTGCGTAGGCTTTTGAGATCGGGGATTAAATCCATCCTGCTGGCACGGCCTCGCAGGCTTCCCTCGCTCTGTTTTCCTCGCAACAAAAGCTCACCCAGAATAGCCAGTTCTTCTTTTTCGACGGCCAGCCACTCGTAGGCTAGGTGCCGATAGCGAGGCAGACGACCGTTCCCAAACACCTCGGCTGCAGCACCACACTGCCGCAGTTGCACGAGGGTGCGGCTGACCTGTTCCTCGTCGAGGCTCATGACTGGATCACGATTGCTTTTCTGATTGCAGCCCGTCACGACAGCGTTGAGCGAAAGTGGATACTGCTCTGGCGTGGTCTTTGCTTTTTCGATCAACACGCCGAGCACGCGACGCTCGAATCGCTCCAGCGGTCGAACGGCTTTGGCTGCATCGATGGGTATGGCTGCTGTCATGTGGAGTGAATTGCCTAGTTCTATTTTCTTATTGATCGTGGTGAGGGCAGCCAGCGGGGCTAAACAGCGCACTGGATTCGTTGCCCCTGGCCGTCACATAGGCAATCAAATCCAACACTTCGTCGCGAGTGAGCTTGTCGAGCAGTCCCTTCGGCATGATCGATACCGCGGACGTGGTGCGTTCGTCGATGGTGTTCTTTGGAATTCGCACCGGATCGGCCTTTGACACGGGGTTTTCAACAACCGAGACATCGTTTGGCGTCTCTGCAATGACTAGGCCTGTGATCGAATGGCCGTCCTCGGTAAGCACCGTCGTGGAACGATACTTTTCCTCAATCTTGAGGGATGGCTCGATGATGTGCCGCGTGATCTCCATGGCCGTCATCTCGGTCGAGAGCTTGGCCAACTCGGGGCCAAAGTTGCTGCCAGCATTCCCCAGTGTGTGGCACGACACGCAACTCGCCGTCCGAAAAAGCTCTCGCCCGTGGACGAACGAACGGCCCTTTTCTAATGCCGCAACGCTTCCCTCGAGATCGACTAGAGTCCATTCTGTTCGTGGGCGGCGGTCTTTCAGGAGTTCGTCCTTGATTGGCAGACTGTGCGACGCCAGATACGCTGCCGGATCGGCCAAATAACCTTCCAGATCGTCCACCACATACATGGCCCCAAACATTCTGCGCCAGTGCCCCGGATAGGTGCAGACATAGGGGTAGACGCCCGGCTCGGTGGGCGCATCAAACATCACTTTCTGCATGGCTTGGGGCTGCATGAGCGTGCTGGCCGCGAGTACGTTTGAGGATTTCGGCACAAAACTTTGCTTTGCAAAGGCGGGATTTTGCGCGCTTTGTTCGGCCAGTTCACCGATCATCTGCATCGACCCTGGCTTTGCGATCACGAAGTTGTGCGGCATGACGTCTGCGTTGTGAAGCACAAAAAGCACCGGCTTGCCGGCCTGCACGGCAATCGTTTCTTTGTCATAAGCCATCCGCTCGTAGACCGTGCCGATCCGCACAACTCGCACACCCCAATCGGCCAAGATCTTCCGGCGGGCCCTCCCTTGGGCTGGCGGCAGGAGCGTGGTGAGATTCTCAGCAAACTGCCAGGCAGCAAGCCCCATGTCGCTGGCCCGCTCTTCGGCCGAGGCTTTCGTCATTACATCCATCAGCGAGTCGAGCAGTGGCACGGCATCTTCAGCAGGCCAGTTGGCAACTGGAATCTTTTCAAGCGCCGCGATTGCCGCGTCGCGGTCGATACCGTTTATGACAAAGGCTGCAATCAGCTTAAACGATTCCATCTCCCGCCCCCGTACGCCTGCCATGGCCGCAAACGCCGCACGCCGCACCACGTGCGCCATCCGATCCTGTTCGCTGATAAGAGAAAAATCCGCGGCCAGCGACGGCGAAGCCTGCTTCTCGAGCTTGAATACTTCCGTGCGATTCTTGTCGAGGACCGTGAGCGTAAATTCGTTGAGCCGCGCTCCGAGGGCTCCCTCGCGGTTGTGGATGACAATGCGCTCGATCGGATGCTCGGCGATGAGATCCACCTCCCACCAAGGATTCTGGGTGCCCTCATCGGTCTGAGTCTGGCCGTTTTTAGACCATTCGGGATCGGAGTTGCCGTCGATCGCCCGGCTTGCGTCGCCGCCATTCGATGTATTTTTTTGTGTGGCTTTCCCTCTGCGGGCGACGTTGCTGTTGCCGGAAAACACTTCCACTTCCGCAAGCGTGAGCGTGCGTTGATTTCCGGACAACTCCACTCGCACAAAGCGGCCCAGCGTGCCGGCCGCCTTCGGCACAGAGTGCGCAGCATCGTTAGGCAGGCCATTGAGCAGTGGCACGATTCGTGAATAGAGGCTCGAACGCACAGCCGGGTCGCCGACCAGCGGCAGTGACTCCACGAGATCGACCAATCGCGCTGGCTGGGCGACGGCCAAACTCCAGACTTTTTCGCTCGCTTTTTCACCAGTTATCTTTTCACTGGCAGCGGTTTCAGCCCCCAATGCATCGATCTTCATGAGGCCGACATACCCAATCCGTCGCATGACTGGCCGCTGGGCGGATGTCGCCAGCTTCTCCATATCGTCGCGCAGTTCGGCAAGTTCTTTTTTGGGCCGGGCGAGGAGCACACGTATGAGTTCAAACACAGTGGAGGAATCGACGTCGCCTTTCCGTCGATCCAGCGACGCCAACGCGTCGGCTACCACTTTCACAACGCTCGTGCCATCGGCTTTGGCCAGCGCCTCGATGGCCTCCAGCCGCAGGCGTTCATCCAACCCACCGCGAAGGAGCATCTCGCGATAGATGAGCAATGAACGAGGTTCTTTCGATAGTTCATCGTTGGTCCGTGAACGGTAGAGATACTTTTTGCCGGCGTCTGTTTTGAATGCAATCGGCTGCTGGGCAGCTCTGGCCTGCTTGAATTCTGGTTCGAGTACCCGCAGCGATTCCTTCTTGACGTAATCCATGGCCCGATCGCTTGGAAAGTCATCCGCAATCGCAAGGACCTCAATTGCTTCGGGCACACGGAGATACGTCGCGGTTCGAACGGCTTCCAGCCGCACCCGAGGGCTTTCGTCGGCCGCCCCTCGGCGGGCCAGATCGAGCGCATTGGAAACGCGATCAACGATCGACGCCAGCACTCGCATTCCGGCGGTGCGTGCCCGTGGGTCTTTCGAAACGAGCACGGCCTCCAAGAGTGGTAGATCAACCTGATCAAAATGCCGGAGCATCCAGAGGGCTTCAGTGCGGTTGTGCTCAAAATCTTCTGCCTGTGGGTTGCGAGCCGACAACCAAGCTTTGACTGCCGGCACGACCTCTGACTCTGGCCTTCCGGCGAGCTCCAGCCGCACGCGATACCGCATGCGGTCTGTCGGATCGGCCAAGAGCGACACAAGGCGTGCGACCGACTGCTCGGCAAGTGACGCGGTCTTGGCCAAGGGCTTGCCATCCATCACCACCCGGTAGACGCGACCGTGAATTTGGTCGCGGCTGGGGTCGCGGAGATTGTGCTGCATGTGGCCAATGATCGGGTTTTGCCAATCAGTAAAATAGATGCCACCGTCGGGGCCCATCTCGATGTCGGTCGGCCGAAAATTCGGATCGCTGGAAGAGACAATTGGCTCCCGTTCAGTGGCCCCGGGAAACGACTCAGCATTTTGCTGAAATGCGTAGTTCAGAATGCCCTGAAACCCAATGACGTTGCCCACAAGCAGGTTGCCCTGCATCTCGGATGGAAAATGTGGACTTGAGAGCGTTTCGATGGCCGGACAAGGCCGCGTCCGCTGGTTGTAGACGTTTGGCGCATTGGCATGTTTTTCCATGCCATTGAGCCGAGTCGAAAAAACCGAACCCCAGTACGGCACAGCGCCCGTGCCGTCGACAACAATATCGTCTCCCCAACGGGTGAAAGCGTGGCCGTGCGGGTTGGCAAATGCATACGACGTATAGAGCCCAAATTTGCCGGTCCGTGGCTCATATTGAAAGACCGCGCCGTTGGCAACTCGCACGGGCGGGCCCCAAGGCGTTTCTCCCTGCGAGTGATGGAACGTGCCCTCCTGAAAATAGAGCGTGCCGGATGGATCAAACATAAAGCTATTGCTCGTGTGATGCGTGTCGGCCGTGTCCACGCCGCCGATGATTCTGGTTTTAATGTCGTACCGGTCATCGCCGTTGGTGTCTTCGAGGTACAGAATGTCTGGGCCCTGCGCCACGATGACGCCCTTACCCCAAAATTCAAAACCAATCGGGTTGTGAAGGTCACCGGCAAATGTCTTGACCGTATCGGTGGTGCCATCGCCGTTGGTGTCTTCGAGGATCAGCAGTTTGTCGTTCATCGTTTGATCGGGCCGCCAGTGTGGATAGGTGGGCCACGCTGCCACCCACAACCGCCCTTTGCTGTCAAAGCTCATCTGCACCGGATTAATCAGTTCGGGAAACATCGTTTCATCGGCCACGAGTTCGACCTTCATTCCAGAATGCACCGTCATTTTGTGGATCGAATCTTGCCCAGAGAGAAACTCGTGCTTGCCCCCCTTCAGCGGGCCGGGCTTATTGGTGACAACCGGAATCAACTCGGGGAGCCCAACATCCTCGACCGGCGGGAGCGCGGCGTTAGGATCGGCCAGCGTGGCCGCCGTGGCCCAGATTCGACGGTCGCGGTTGGCCGTCTTCACATCCAGATAATCGAGCTCGCGTTGGCCCACCTCGTAGTTGGACTGGCCATTCACAAACTTGAGCCACGCCCGACCACCGTATGTCGAGTAGCCGTCTGTGACGCGGTAGCGGTTGAACCAGAAGAAATTTTTGTCCACAACGGCAGTGCGGAGACGTTCGAGGCTCTTTGGATCGCGGACTGGGTGGGACCCGAAGAGCGACTCATCGATGATTCGTGAAATCTCGCGGTCGCCGCGTTCGTTTGGATGAATGCCGTCGCTGGTGAGGGGTTCGGATAGCTTTACGTATGACTCTTGGGTGGGTGTGAACAGGTCGACGCATGTCACGCCATGCTGCTTGCACACCTCTTCCATGGCCTTGGTATAGAGGGCCAGTTTCGTGTTGTGCGTGCGACCATCGGGCCAGTGGGCTCTGGAGAGATCCTCATGGGCAATCGGTGAAAACATCACCAGTCGCGGCGGTTCGATGCCATTATAGTTGATGGACAACGTGTGCTTAACGAAGGTTTCGACCTGTTTCTTGAAAGCGTCCAAACCGTCTGGGCCAGCATGGGCTTCGTTGGCACCGAAGAACGCAAAAATCACGTCGGCTTTGGTGCCAGCTAGTTCGAATCGGTTTTCACGGACGTGGTCTTTCGTTGTGAGCGCTTTGGGATTGGGGATCGGCGCAGAGCCGGAAAGCCATTGGTCGGGGGTGCCGAATTCGGCAGATCGCAGCCGCTTGGAAAGATCGATTTCGTCGCCGTTGTACGCGAGGTTACGAATCACAAAGCGGTGTTTTGGAAACCGGCTATTGAGGAGCGTTTCGAGCCAGCCGGTGTGCTGCATCGCGTCGGCCGCACCGCCACCGAGGATGCAGATGTGGTCGCCCTCCTGAAGCTCCAGTCGCTCGCCATGGGCTGCCTGTTCTGTGGCCAATGTGACGCAGACCACCATCGCCATCCATCCCAGCAGGTGTGGCAAACGCACGGGGAACATCATTGAGGGAGTCTCCAGAAAAATAGACCGTAATGGCAGAATTCGTATTCTATTCGGAATACGAATGGAGCGTAGGTTAGGCCAGTAGATCTTGGATCACGCTGGCGTGCTCGACGCCGGTGAGCTTTTGATCCAGCCCTAGATGCCGGTAGCTGAATCGTGCGTGATCGAACCCCAACAACTGCAGCACCGTTGCGTGAAAGTCGCGGATGTGTACGGGATTTTTTACGATATTGTAGGAGAAATCATCTGTCTCACCGTAAATCTGGCCAGGCCGCGAACCGCCGCCAGCCATCCACATCGTGAAGCACCGAGGATGATGGTCGCGGCCGTAGTTTTCCTTCGTGAGGCCGCCCTGCGAGTAAACCGTGCGACCAAATTCACCTCCCCAGATAATGAGTGTTTCGTCCAAGAGCCCTCGGGCCTTCAGGTCCTGCATGAGTCCGTAGCAGGCCTGATCCACGTCCTTGCACTGCATGGGTAGCCGACCGGCTACATTTCCGTGCGTGTCCCAGTTGTTTAAGTAAATTTGTACGAACCGCACGCCCCGCTCCACCATTCGCCGTGCCATGAGCGCCGTGTTGGCAAACGTGCCGGGCTTCTTGGCTTCGTCGCCGTAGAGGGCATAGGTGCTCTCCGGCTCGCTGGCCAGATCCGTGAGATCGGGCACACTCGACTGCATGCGGAAGGCCATCTCATACTGTGCGATTCGCGTGCGGGTTTCTGGGTCGCCAATCTGCTCCAGCATGCGGCCGTTCAGTGACTGTAAGCCATCCAGCATCTTGCGACGCACCTCCGCCGACACCCCGGGGGGATTGTTGATATAGAGAATCGGGTCGCCGGCGCTGCGGAAGCTGACCGCGGCGTGTTCGCCGGGCAGGTAGCCGCTGGACCAGAGTCGTGCGCCGATGGCCTGCACCTGCTCGGTGTTGGTGGGTCGGGCCACGAGCACAACAAACGTAGGCAGATCCTGATTCAAGCTGCCCAAGCCGTAGCTGGCCCATGCGCCCAGGCACGGCCGGCCTGAGATCTGGTTGCCCGTCTGCATGTACGTGATCGCGGGTTCGTGATTGATCGCCTCGGTGTGCATCGAGCGAATGAAGCACATCTGATCGACCATCTTCGCCGTATGCGGCAAGAGTTCGCTCACCCACATGCCGCTCTTACCGTGTTGGGCAAACTTATATTTGGTCGGCGCGATCGGAAACCGCTTCTGTCCCGACGTCATCGTCGTCAGGCGTTGGCCGTTGCGGATACTCTCGGGCAGGTCTTTGTCGTACCAGTCGTTCATGACGGGCTTGTAGTCGTACATGTCCTGCTGCGGCGGTCCACCCACCATGTGCAAGTAGATCACGTGCTTGGCCTTGGGCGCGAAGTGTGGCCCGATCGCCCGGGCCGACGTGCTTCCCAAAGCCAGGGACTGCGGCAGCAGCGAGGCCAACGCCGCCCCGCCGAGCAGGTGACTACCTCGTTCAAAGAAACGCCTGCGGGTGAGATTCAGCCCGATTTCATCGATCGGATTCATGGGCTCCTCCTCATTTACACAAGTTTTCGTCGAGGTTCATCAGTTCGTTCGCAAGCATCGTCCAACTGGCTAATTGCACGAGGTCGGTGGCGCGAGGCTTTGAATCCCCAACGGCGACGAGTTGCTTGGCGTCATCGGGATGCGCCAAATACCAGGCGGTTAAGTCGTCGAGAGACTGCTTCACGATCGACATTTCATCCGGCGCAAGCGACCGGGCCAGCAACCTTTCAGAGATGAAATCAATCTTTGATTTTGGGGAGTCACCACCAATTTCCAGTGCGCGATCGGCCAATGCCCTCGCCGCCTCGACAAACTGCGGATCATTCAACGTCACCAGTGCCTGCAGTGGCGTGTTGGTTCGCTCCCGCTTGACGGTGCAGGCCTCGCGAGACGGCGCGTTGAAGATATCCATCGAGGTAGGCGGTGCTGATCGCTTCCAAAACCAATACATACTGCGGCGGTAGAGGCCCTCTCCCTTGTCGCGGCTGTACTTGTTCGTGTTGCCGCCCATGGAGACGGCCTCCCACACGCCATCGGGCTGGTAGGGTTTCACGCTGGGACCACCAATGTGTTTCACAAGCAAGCCGCTGGCAGCAAGCGCGGAGTCGCGAATCATCTCCGCATCCATCCGGAAACGAGGGCCTCGCGAAAGCAAACGGTTGGCGCCATCCTTGGCCAGCTTTTCTGGAGGAGCCCCAGCCTGTTGGCGGTAGGCTGCACTGGTAACCATCAGCTTGAAGAGTTTTTGTATGTCCCAGCCGCTTTCCCGAAACTCGACGGCCAGCCAGTCGAGCAGTTCTGGGTGACTGGGCAGTTCGCCAGTGATCCCGAAATCGCCGCTGGATCGCACCAGTCCCGTGCCAAACACTTCCTGCCAAAAGCGATTTACCGTCACTCTGGCAGTGAGCGGGTGATCTGCGAGCAGCAGCCACTGCGCCAGCCCCAGCCGATTTCGCGGGGATGACTCGGGAAATTGTGGCAATACAGCTGGAGTGTTTGGCTGGACTTCAGCCTGACGTTTGTCGTATTCACCGCGGCTGAGCACAAAGGCCTTCGCCATTTCGTTCTTTTCGTTCATCACGTGGGCGATCGTGCCACGCTTCTGGATCTCGGCCTGCTCAGACTTGAGCGATGCGGCCTTTGCTGCGGCAGTTTTGAACGGCTCGTCGTTGGTCAGGAGCCACCAGTCGTAGAGCCCTTCGGCCGCCTTGGTCCGTTCATCGGCCGGCAGTACGACGAGATCCAAAAGCGATTGTGATCGCACCAGCGATTCGATCTCGGCGGCCGAGAGGCTGCGGCCCCAGAGCGACAGGCCAGCCAACCCCACGCCGTGGGCTGGCGATCCAGGCGAGCGACTGCCGATCGTGAGCGGCACCGACGTGCGGATCGTGTTTTTTTGAAAACTGTTTTTGTCTACTTTCGAAGTCTGTTGTTTCCCGTCGTAGGAGATTTTCACACCCTCGGCCGTGCCCGAGCCATCATACGTGACCGACACGAGCGTCCACGTATCAGACTTGAACTGATCGGCGGCCGTTACTTTTATCGCATTGTCGGGCCACGCATGCACGATATGCATGCTGACGCGTCGGCTTTGCACGTAGATATCCCACCCTCGTTGGCTTGCGGCATCGTCCATCCGTGCCAGTACGGCAAAGCCCGAATCGTTGGCCGGCACCTTCAGCCAGAACGTTGCACTGAAGGGCTGGTCGTGCTCAAAGTCGCCGCTGTTGGCAAGTTCGCCAGCTTTGCCAGCCAGCAGCAGCGCAGGCATACGATTCGGACCGGCCTGCCATGTTGTCGCCGCGGTCAGCGGTAGATCGCTCTGCTTCCCGATCAGCTTCGCCTGCGTAAAACTGCCCTGTGCTTCGCTCAGCGGCAATTCAACCAGCGGCGAATCTTGTGGCAGCGATGCGGCAATCGACTGGGGGGTGGCCTGCTTGATCCAAGCCTCAAAGTCGGGCTTCGCCTTCTCTTTGCGGGCCGCAACGGCCGCCTTGGCGACCGGCATTTCCTTCTCGAGCAACGCAAATCGAACGATGTCTTGGGGCCTTGGCACGGACAGAATCGGAGGCGTGTCGTGGATATTGCCATCCATCGCATTTTGCGTCGTGTTATTAAAGAACGCAGAGAGTTCATAAAACTCTTTTTGCGAGATGGGATCAAACTTGTGATCGTGGCAGACCGCACAGCCAGCCGTGAGTCCCATCCATACTGCTGAGGTCGTCTCCGTCCGATCTCGTGTATAGAGCACGAGGTATTCTTCGCCGATCACACCGCCCTCGTTCGTCGTCATATTACAGCGGTTAAAGCCGCTGGCGACATGATTATCGAGGGCCTGTTCTGGCGTGTTGCTTACGCCATGGTTTTGTACGAGGTCGCCGGCGAGCTGAAGGATTGTAAACTGATCGAAAGGCATGTTGCTGTTGAAGGCATTGACCACCCACTGCCGATACGTCCACATCTCCCGGTAGTTGTCAAAGTGGATGCCGTGCGTATCGGCGTAGCGGGCGTAGTCGAGCCACTGTCGGCCGCGGTGCTCGCCCCATTCGAGGCTGGCCAAGAGCCTGTCCACGAGCCGTTCATAGGCATTAGTTTGCGGGTCGTTTACAAAGGAGTCGACGAGGGATGGCTCTGGCGGTAGGCCCGTGAGATCCAGCGAGACCCGGCGTGCCAGCGTGCGGCGATCGGCCTCGGACGCAGGCGAGAGCCCCTCGATCTCAAGCCTCGCCAGAATAAATCGATCGATTGGGTTCTGAACCCACGATTCATTTTTGACAGTCGGCAACTCCGGTCGCGCGGGCGGAATAAACGACCAGTGCGGCTCGTACTCGGCCCCCTCGGCCACCCACCGCTGGAGAATTTCTTTTTGTTCTGAACTGAGAACCTTCTTCAAGCTTGGCGGCGGCATCACTTCTTCAGGGTCGTCGGAGTAGATCCTGTCTAGGATCGCAGTTGAATCCACATCGCCCGGCACAATGGCACCGTGCTCGAGGGCATCCTCTCGAAGATCCAGACGCAGGTCGGCCTTGCGACTGGCGCTATCGGCCCCGTGGCACGAGAAACAGTTCTCGACCAGAATCGGCCGGATGTCCTTGTTAAAACTGAGCCGTACACTCGGAGCCCCAGATGGCACTGTCGCTGTCCGCTCGGACTCCCCGGCCCGGGCCGAGAGAATCATGGCGAAGAAAACGCCGATCGAGCCCAGCCAGAAAGCAGGTTGAAATCGGTCGTTGGACTGGTTCACGCCCATACAATTTGTGCTCGCTGAAAACTCGCCGCTTGATCTGTGGGGGGAACGGGGTTGGGCCCGAGGCGGTGCCACAAGAATCATTATTCCATAGACATTATTCCATAGAATAGGGCCCCGGGATAGCAAAGCACCACAATGAGGCGCAAGTCGTTTGGTCGAACCGTGTTTCGCCGCTAGAAACCTGCCATGGAGCGGCTTTGCTCGCTCCCAACGAGGATGTCGCTGACGGCCGTCGCCATTCACTCCGGAAAATGATGCCCCAGTTTTTCTCGTTTGGTAGCGAGGTAGCGTTCGTTAAATTCATGCACCGGCGGCACAATGGGCACCTGATCCACAACTTCTAAATCGAAGCCGCCATAGATGAAGGCGTCGGTCTTCTTCGGATTATTCGTCAGCAACCGCACGCGACGCAGTCCAAGGTCTTTGAGCAATTGGATGCCCACGCCATAGTCTCGGGAGTCAGCCTGGTAGCCGAGAGCCAGATTGGCCTCCACCGTGTCGAGCCCCTGATCTTGGAGTTGGTAGGCCCGAATCTTCTCTACCAGTCCGATCCCCCTTCCTTCCTGAGGCAAATAGACGAGAACTCCGGCTCCTTCGCGACCGATCATATCCAACGCCATATGCAATTGATCGCCGCAGTCGCAGCGCAGGCTGCCAAGGAGGTCGCCCGTAAAGCAGGAGGAATGCAGCCGTACGAGTGGGTCGCATGCCTTCTCCACATCTCCGGCCACGAGCACAATCGGTTGCTGTGCCTCAAACTTCACGCCGTAGGCGATCACGCGAAACCGCCCCCAGCGAGTCGGCAAGTCGGCTTCGGCAATCCGATAGACGAGCTTCTCTCGCGTGCGACGATAGCGGATCAACTGCTCAATCGAGATGATTTCGAGCGAGTGTTCTTTGGCAAGCACAAAGAGTGCATCGCGATCGGCGCGGTTGCCTGAATCGTTTAGGATTTCGCAGAGTACGCCAGCCGGCGAGAGTTCGGCCATTCTGGCCAGATCGACTGCCGCCTCAGTGTGTCCGGCTCGCCTCAGCACACCACCTTCTTTAGCCACCAACGGAAAGAGATGGCCGGGCCGGACAAAGTCTGTTGGCTTGCTGGCCGGATCCAGAATCGCCGAAATGGTGGTGGCGCGTTCTCCGGCCGTGATTCCCGTTCTCGCCGTTACGTGATCAACAGGCACGGTGAACGCTGTGCCAAGAGGCGCAGAATTTGTTTCCACCATCATCGGCAGTTCAAGCCGGTGGGCCATGTCCGGCAGGATTGGCATGCACACCTGCCCGCGGCCGTGGCGGATCATGAAATTCACAATGGCTGGGGATACCTTATCGGCAGCGCAGACAAAATCCCCTTCGTTTTCACGATCCTCGGCATCAACGACAATCACCACCTCACCTCGGCGGATGGCTGCCACAGCGGATTCAATCGACGAAAAACGATCGGACATGAAAACTTCCTTCTGAAAGACAATACGTTCTGTGCAAGACTTTCCCCGCAGGCCAGTTACTTGAAAGGGTCGTGCGGTACGGCCCTCGACTATACTTTATAGGATAGGAGCGTCTCTCGCCGAGTCGCTTCTGAGGCCGCACCCAAGTTTTTTCATCCAAATAGGTTTCCGATGCTGGACCGTGAGGAATACATCGAGCAGGCCTACCTGTTTCGGGTTTTTGCGGAACGGATCGCCGCTGGCATCGCCGCGCAGGAAGCTCTCGTTGCGATCAGCCAGGAGGTGCTTGCCACCTCAAAACTGCCGATGGCGATCGACTACCTCGTGGGGGAGCTCAAACTGGTCGGCACGCTCTCGACAGCCATGGCGAGGCTGCCGCACTACTTCAGCGCGTTTCAAACGTTTGTCATGGCGCAAGCGGAGTGCGATGAGGGCCGCTTTGACATGCGCACGGCACTCTCGATGCTGGAGCGTGAGGCTAGTTACCGTGCAGAGAATGCAGTTCCGCAGGGGCTCTTCTTCTATCGGTTTGAATGTCTGTCGCGGAATCGGCTCGACTATACGCACGGCCTGCTCGCGGTTGCCGACGACTCACTTTTCGACGAGGCTTGGCAAACATGGATTCATACGGTGTCGCGACAAGTGGGTTTTATCGACTTGGCTGACCTCGTCTTTGTGCGAAGCCCCGAATACTGGCGGCTTGAGCGGCGAGATGCACTGCTCGCCGGTCGCGAGGAAGCCCAGCCCGATCGCGCCATCCTCTTCGGCGAGAAGGAGGGCCGCATCGCGAGGGCCAACCGCGGCAAGGATCCCCTCTTTTTCTTTGCGGCACTGGAGCGGCAACTTGGCTACCCCAGCGTGCCTCGCCCTGCGCCACTCACTCCCAACGCGGAAACGCCAGCGGCGATTGCCCGACGGCTGGATCGGATCGAAACCCGAGTGAAACTGCTCGAGGAGGAATCTCGCGGCGGCATCGACTTGTCCCGGTTTGACCCCAAGAACTTTACGCTCTCACAGGAAACATAATGGCTCCGACGCCATCCCGCGCCGACGGCCTCCGCCACGATGCGCAGGCGATCTGGACCGCCGCGATTGCTGCTGTTCTGCCAACCGTTCTGCTGGAAAAGAGGCTTGTGATTGGCAGGCATGGGCATCCAGCCGATGAACTTCTCTTCGATGGCGAGTCGCTTGATCCGCCCGTCAGGCTCGGCGCGATCGACCGGATCAGCGTTGTCGGTGCCGGCAAGGCCGCAGCGCAGATGGCAACTGGCGTGGAGCAACTCTTGGGGCGTCAGCGGCTAGATCGGCATCGCACAACTGGTGTGGTGAGCGTGCCCGAGGGCTCTGCCGTACCGCTTTCACACATCCATTGCCGTGAGACCCGCCCCGCGGGCGCTAATATTCCAACCAAGTTGGCCATTGCTGCAACGCAAGAAATGCTCTCGATGTTCTCGTCTCTCGGGCCCAACGACCTCGCCATTGCTGTGGTCACTGGGGGCGGCTCCGCATTGCTGGTTGCACCGCGAGAGGGCGTGTCGCTCCAAGACACAATCGCCATTACCGACTTTTTGTCGGCAGCAGGTGCAACCATTCAAGAACTCAACACAGTCCGTCAGGCGGCCAGCACAGTGAAGGCTGGCGGTCTTGCGAGGGCTTGCCATGCCGGTCGGCTAGTCGTGCTCGTGCTGTCGGATGTTCTGGGTGATCGGCTGGATGTGATCGCATCTGGCCCCTGCATGCCGATCCCAAGCCCCGCTCGGGAAGCGTTCGCCGTTTTAAATCGCTACGGTGTGGTGGCTACCGGCGTGGCATCGCAGTTTGTGCGATGGATTGAATCCGAAGCGGCTCGCCTTCCAGATGTTGGCGTGAGCGGCCAGGCGGCCTCGGTAGATGGCTCTTGGACAACGCCGTCTGGCTGTCGGGTGAGCCATTTGCTCATCGGCTCCAATGACACGGCTGTGCGCGCTGCTGCCGACGAAGCGATTCATCGTGGCTATGCAGTCGAGGATCGCAGCGAAATTGCTCTCGTAAATAAATTGGCTGCTGATCCGGCTGCTGCTAGGGCTTCGATGGATGCGAAGGCCGTTGGCTGGCGACTGGCCGTGGAGGCAGTCGGTCTCTGGCAGGCCGCCCGCGATGGGCGTCGCCCGTTGGCGATTATCGAGGGGGGCGAAGCCACGGTGCAGGTGCCCGCGGACCACGGCACCGGCGGCCGCAACCAGCAGACGGTGATTGCCGCAATGGATTGCATGTGCAGTTCGGGCGGCCCATGGCCCGAAGGACTCTTGATTGCCAGCGTGGGCACCGATGGCGAGGATGGGCCGACCGATGCTGCCGGCGGCTATAGCGACGCGGCCATTGCAACCGCCGCGATCGCCCACGGCCTAGACGTGACTGGAGCTGCCATGCGATGCGATGCCTACCCGCTTCTCAACGCCGTGGGCGGATTGATTCGCACAGGTCCCAGTGGTACCAACGTAGCCGATGTGCGGATCGTGCTGGCGAGGCCGCCGCTGAAGCCATGATGCTCCAGCCTCACGCACGGATGCTTCAGCCTCACGCACGCCCACGGAAACAAGTGCTTGCCGAACGTCGCGATCAGGCGGTGGCTACGACTTATTTCTTCTTTTCGTTATGGAGTGTGTGCTTGCGAAGGCGAGGTGAATACTTTTTCACCTTCAGCTTTTCGCCGCCACTCTTTCGCCGCAGCGTGTAGTTGCGGTCGCCCGTCTCCTCGCACACGAGGTGAATTACTTCGAGCTTTCTTTTGCCTTTGGCCATTGAAAATCCTTCTGCCAGTGCCGACCCTGCGCAGCACCGCTGGTGCGAGCCGGGAATAGTAAAAAAGGGTCGGAGTCTGTCGAGATCGTACCCATCGTAGCCACGCCTCGCCAGCGGGTGCTGCTGCAACGGGGGAAAAACGGCCTCCCGCAACTGGGATCCCTGTGTTTTGAGATCGAACGAAGCAGTTTAACCACGAACCAAGCCCAGCCAGCAATGCACGCATCCCCTGACCCCCAGTTCCGTTCTCGCGTCTGACTCCCCCAAGTGCTCTGTCCTACAAGACCGAGGCGTAGTCGAAGTGAACTGCGGTCGGCCAGGCACGGCGATGAGGCTGCCTCTTCTTTGTCATGGGGTCATGGGGTCATGGGGTCATGCCCCACTGTCTTGCGAACGGCGCATGTTTTCGTCGATCGCCGCAAGAAAATCCTGCGTGTTGAGATAGGGTTGCGTGGGGCCAACCAGAACGGCCAGGTCTTTGGTCATCTTCCCCTGCTCGACCGTTTCGATGCAGACTCGCTCCAGCGTTTCGGCAAACGAAGTGACCGCCGGCGTGTTGTCGAGCTTTCCGCGGTGCGAGAGGCCTCGCGTCCACGCGAAGATCGAGGCAATCGGATTGGTTGACGTCGGCTTTCCTTGTTGGTGCTGGCGGTAGTGCCGCGTGACAGTGCCGTGAGCGGCTTCGGCTTCAACGGTTCTGCCATCGGGTGTCATCAACACGCTGGTCATCAGGCCGAGTGATCCAAAGCCCTGCGCCACGATGTCACTTTGCACATCGCCGTCGTAGTTCTTGCAGGCCCACACATAACCGCCCTCCCACTTGAGAGCCGAGGCTACCATGTCATCGATGAGGCGGTGCTCGTAGGTGATGCCCTTGGCAACGAACTCGCGACTGAACTCGGAGTCAAAGATCTCTTGAAAGATGTCTTTGAATCGGCCGTCGTACACTTTCAGAATCGTATTTTTCGTCGACAGATAGACCGGGTATTGTCTTGCGAGACCGTAGCGAAAACTTGCCCTCGCAAAGTCGCGAATCGAATCGTCGAGATTGTACATCGCCATTGCCACACCAGCCGAAGGGAAGTCAAAGACGTTGAATTCCATCGGAGTCGAACCGTCCGCTGGCGTAAACGTGAGCGTGAGCGAGCCCTTGCCGGGAATCTTCACATCAGTGGCCCGATATTGGTCGCCGAAGGCGTGACGGCCAACCACAATTGGCTTTGTCCAGCCGGGCACGAGGCGGGGAATGTTGCTGATGATGATCGGCTCGCGAAAAATCACGCCGCCCAGAATATTGCGAATCGTACCGTTCGGGCTCTTCCACATCGACTTCAAGCCAAACTCTTGAACGCGGCCCTCGTCTGGCGTGATCGTAGCGCACTTCACACCCACCCCGTGTTCCTTGATGGCATTGGCTGCGTCGATCGTGACCTGATCAGAGGTGGCATCGCGATTTTCGATGGAGAGATCATAGAGCCTTAGGTCGATATCGAGGTAAGGCAGAATCAACTGCTGCTTGATGTACTGCCAAAGAATGCGAGTCATCTCGTCGCCGTCGAGTTCAACGACTGGACCAATCACTTTGATCGTGCGGTGCTTACTCACAAAAATCTCCAGGGGTGCTTGGGGTTTGGGACGATCGAAGGGGGCTCGGTTTCAATGGCTCGGGGCTCCCGAGTCTTTCTCTAATCGACAGGATTTTTCCAGCCGCCCACGCCTGATACTAGGCGATCGGCTTCTGCCGGCCCCCACGTGCCAGGCTCATACGGATAGAGCGAACTGTGGCTGTGGATCACAGGATCCACAATGGCCCACGCCGCATCCACAACATCCTGTCGGGCAAATAACGTTGTATCGCCCGCAATCGCGTCGCCGAGCAATCGCTCGTAGGCATCCATCGGCTTGGCCGATCCGTTTCGGCCACCATCGACCACCGATAATTCCACGGGTACTCCGCTCATCCCTTCGCCGGGCCGTTTGGCCCTTGCCCCCAATGCAATGGCCACCACGGGGCTCAGCCGGAAGCGAACGTAGTTGCCGACTCCTGGCGTTGCCTCAGAAAATACAACCTGCGGCGACTGCTTGAATTGGATCGTCACTTCCGTGACGGTCTTGGCAAGCGACTTGCCGGCCCGCACAAAAAACGGCACGCCCTCCCAACGCCACGAATCGACCCACAGCCGTAAGGCTGCATAGGTACCCATAAAAGAATTCTTGGCCACGCCGGGTTCGTCCAGATAGCCGCGAAACTGGCCCCGCACCATGTTGTCGTTGTCCATCGGCCGTACGGTGCGGAGCACTTTGGCCTGCTCGTCGCGAATCGCTTCTGCGTAGGTGCTCGACGGGGGTTCCATTGCTAGATAACTCACCACTTGGAGTAGGTGATTTTGAATGACATCTCGAATGATGCCCGTTTCGTCATAAAACTTTCCGCGGCCCTTGATTCCGAAATTCTCCGCCATCGTGATCTGCACGTTCTCTACGTAGTGGCGGTTGAGGATCGGCTCCAGAAAGGCGTTGGCAAACCGGAAGTACAAAATATTTTGCACCGCCTCCTTCCCTAGATAGTGGTCGATTCGAAAAATATCCTCCTCCGGAAAAACCTCCCGCAACACCCGGTTGAGCTCTCTGGCCGATTCTAAATCCCGTCCAAACGGTTTTTCTATAACCACGCGGGCATTCTGCGTGCAGCCGGATCGATGCAGTTGGCTCACCACATTGGCAAAGAGGCTCGGAGGAATTGCCAAATAATGTACGGGGCGACGGGCGGTTCCGAGTTCGGCTTTTAGCTTTTCAAATGTGGATGGATCGCCGTAGTCGCCAGAGACGCAGCGGAGGCGGCTGGCCAGCACTTGAAAGCCCGCCGGATCGAGGCCGCCGTACTCCGTCACGCTTGCCTTCGCTCTGGCGAGGAGTTGGTTCAGATCCGTTCCCGATCGAGCCACACCAATCACGGGAAAATCCATGCCGCCCCGGCAGGCCATGGCCTGCAGAGCCGGAAAAATTTTCTTGTAGGCCAAGTCGCCAGCGGCTCCGAAAAAAACCAGTGCGTCGGAACGCGGCTTGATGTGCTTGCTTTGCATCTCAATTGGCTCCCATAAAATAAAAGTATCGCATGTGATGTCTGGCCGATTGGCTTTCGCAGCAGGGGCACACGCCTCGCCAGAAGCTCGAACACCTTACAATCTGGCCGAGAAAATTGGCAAAGGAAACGAGTCTACGCCGAGACAGCCTTTCGGACACTCGCACCTTCACTGGCTCGCCCGCTCAGGGTAGGCTTGGGGTTGGCGTTTCTTTCAACGGTGAGCCGCGTCTGCCATGGGTTTCTGCGACAACTCCTTTCTGCTTTCAACCGATCTGGCCGCGGATCTTTTTCATCGTGTGGCCGCCAAAGAGCCAATTGTCGACTACCACTGTCACCTGAGTCCTCGTGATATCGCCGAAGACAGGCAGTTCGAGGACCTCCACTCGGCGTGGCTAGATGGTGATCACTACAAGTGGAGGGCGATGCGGGCCAATGGGGTTGCCGAAGACCTTATCACTGGTCGTGCAACGCCTCGTGAGAAGTTTGGGGCGTGGGCTCATGCGGTGCCCTCCACGCTTCGCAATCCACTCTTTGCGTGGACCCACTTGGAACTGCGACGGCACTTCGGCATCCAGGAACTTCTGGAAGACGCCACGGCTCAGAACATTTGGGACGAGGCCAACCGCCAACTCTCTCAAGGCAACCTCACCGCCAGAGGCATCCTGACGCGGATGAACGTGGAACTCGTAGGCACGACCGATGATCCCGCCGAGAGTCTTGGCTGGCACGAGGCACTTGCGAAGTCGGGATTCGGCACTCGGGTTGTGCCCACTTTTCGCCCCGATGCAGCCGTTCGAGTCGGCCAGCCGGAGCGAGTGCAGGCGTGGGCCCAAAAGCTTTCTGTCGCGGCTGGTGTTGGAGCCGATACCTTCGGCGGTTTAGTGGCCGCCCTTGGACTGCGGCACAACGATTTTGCCGCTGCCGGTTGCCGCGCCACAGACCACGGCATCGAATGTCTGTCCGACGCACCGTGCACCGACTCGCAAGCCAAAATAATCTGGGAGCGGGCAATCGCCGGCACTGCGGCCTCTCCCGAAGAAGCCGCATGCTTCACGCTCTGGCTCACGTTGCACATTGCCAGACTGAATCACGAAAAGGGCTGGATCACGCAATTGCATCTGGGTGCGTTGCGAGACCCCAACCCACTCCTCGCCCGCCGCTTGGGCGCGGATGCCGGCTGCGACACGATCGGCGATGCCAGACAGGGCCCTGGACTGCTGCGTTTTTTCTCCGTCCTGGCCGACGAAGGTTCGCTGGGCCGAACGGTTCTTTACAACATCAATCCAGCCAATAACGCCCTCTTCGCCGCCCTAGCTGGCTCATTCCAAGACGGCACAATCGCTGGAAAAATCCAGTGGGGGGCGGCGTGGTGGTTTATGGATCAAGAGCGTGGCATGCGGGAACAGATCAACACGCTCTCGGACATCGGGCTCCTTTTCCGGTTTATAGGGATGGTGACAGACTCCCGATCATTTCTGTCGTATCCTCGCCACGAATACTTTCGCCGTATTCTTTGCGATATGATTGGTACAGACGTTGCGACGGGCCGTCTGCCGGACCGCCGCGACTGGCTCGACGGGCTTATCACCGCTGTCTGCTGCACCAACGCTCGCAAATCCTTCTGTTAAAGAGTCCTGCTTCGTTCGTATAAAAAAGTACTCTTCAAATCTTTTTTCTTTTTCGTCGCGCTGGAGTTGAACTCATGGCAGGTCAAGCCGATCCCAATAAGGTGCAAAAAGCGTCTTCTGCTCAGGAAGCCCCGAAAGTGGGAGCCCCGAAGGCAGGAGCCCCGAAGGCAGGAGCCCCGAAGCCTGAGACGCCACCGTCTGGCCAACCGGAGTCCCAGGAGCGTTCGCTGGGGGCGAGCATTC
>CAIRDU010000358.1 GCA_903877395.1 uncultured Planctomycetaceae bacterium | reverse complement strand
TCTCTTTTCCAGTATCTGGCCGTCGCATAATGCCGGCAGCTTCTTGCATGATTTCCTCGACTTTTCCGAACAGCTCAATTTCTGGACCAAAATTGGCAGACGAATCGGGAAAAGCCACAAGCTGATCCTTTAACTTCAGCAACCGATTGGCGAGGCCATCTTGTTGCACGGCAAGGAGTGTGGCTCGGCGGCCAAACTCCTCGGCGGTCACAGCGGGCTTTCCCTGCTGAGTGACCCTCGTCTCCTCGCGAAGATTCATTTCATCTTCCAAAATGCGCATCGCCTCCAGCACCACATCTGGCGGCAGGCTGGCACGTGGCGGAGCCGGAGCACCTCCTTCGCCTGGCGGCAGTGGGGGTGGAGGAGGGGGCACGAGGTCGTCTGCCCAGCGGTCAAGTGTGTCAGACCAGAATTCGGTTTGGGCAATCGACATCCCGGCCTCTTTATCCATGTCTCCTGTGAGTTGTCGAATACTGCCGAGCACGTCGAGCTCTTTCATTTCTTCCAGCACTGTCTGAAATGCTGGCAACAGCCGTCGATCAAAATAACCCTGCATGTCATCCATCACGGCCGAGAGTCGCTCTGTTTCCAGATCGTTGATCTTGCCAATATCGCGGATGCCTTCCTGAATGGATGGTTTGCGTGCGGGCTCTGGACGGCCAAATGCGTCGTCCACCAAGCCGGCTATCCTCCCCCCAATGCGGCCCTGCTCTCGCGATGCCAACTTGAGCCGCTTCACAAACGTGCTGCCCTCCAGCCGACTCATCACAGCGCCGAGTGCATCGGCCACCTTCGCAAACTCCTCCAGAAGCTGCCGCTGCGCTTCGAGCGCCCCTTCGATCGCCTTGGCTGCCGATGGAGGGGCTTCGCTCTCTGGTGGTGGGGTCGACTGACCCGCAATCGTGGTTGGCAGCCCCAACCTCGACGCTGAAGGCGAACTACCATCCTCCTTGGGTGGCTGCCCATTGCCTAGGGCGGGCTCGCCAGCGGGCTGCTGCGAAGACTCCTTATCCACCACCTGCGGCACCGGTGGTGCTGGCTCGCTACCCGGCTTTGGATCGTTTGCCTGCGACTCCCCGGCACGCTGCTCGCCGACGATCGCCGGCGGCTCGCTTGGCTTTCCATCGCTTGGCTTTCCATCGTCAGCATCAGCCGTAGGGGCACGCGCGGCCTGCTTCAGTAAGTCGGCCACGCTGGGCATCCGGGATTCGGCGATGTCCTTGAGCGTCTCCAGGTTTTCGGCCAGTTGCTCCAGCGTCGTGGCTTCAAACTCTGGGTTGCGCATAGCCTGTCGAACCAGTTCACCACCACTCTCCACCAGCTGCGAAAGCCGGCGGCCGTTGGCATTCTCCGCGGAGACCTGTGATTCGATCTGGCTGCGAGTCTGGGGCAAGTCAATCTGCTCCGGATCGAGGTCTCGCAACTCTTCGTTGATGCCGAGCAGTTGCATTTCCCGGTCTCGCACCTCACCCGCCTGCTGCTTCCATTTGCGCAGCTGATCGTTGACCCACAGTGCGTGTTCAGCAGCGTCCATGACATAGAGCACATACGCTGCCGAAAAAGCCCTATGGCCCGGAAAATAGTCGTCCGCAAACACTCGCAGCACGAGCGACTGCGGCTGGATGCCAAGCAGGGCGGGCGAAAATGTGGCGTCAGCCTGAATGGCATCTCTGTCGCTGCCACCTGATGCGATGACTCGCTCCCCCCGCTGGCCCAGCGATCCTCCGGAATCGCCACCGATATTCCCGGCATTGTTTTCAGGATTGCCCTGCCACTCAATTCCCACCTGCTTGATGCCGAAGTCGTCCCCTGCCCGCACCTTGAACGTCAACGTTTCTGTGTCGAGTAAGACCTGCCGATTTGGGAAATCCTCTACCGTCACTGTCGGCAGCTCATCGTCGCGAGGCGATAGCGACACGATCAGTGGCTTCGCACCTCGGAGTCCATGCCGATCCTCCCACTCGATCACAATCTGCCTCGGCTCCTCGGCAAGAAATGTGTCAGTTGTCACGCTCGCGCCATTGGGCGAAGAAGTCTGACTGTCGACGGAGGCCGCCGAGAGTTCGCGGTTGGCCGTCGCGGCCAACGTGAGGCGGCTGCCCTTCACTGGGCTGAGCGAACCGCCGCGAACATCCAGAACGACAGGCTTTGAACGCTGAAGGTATTCCGGCAGCGTCACCTCTGCGACCACGGCCTGCATTTCCGGCCGAAACATCGGCTCGATGTGCACACGTTGCCGTGCATCGCCCACGGCCAGCCAGAGCGTTGTGTTGACGAGTTGCGGCGGCAATGTGAACGCATAGCTCGCGTCGCTCAGGTCTGACACGAGCGGGCGTTGCCTGCCGATCGTGGCCCGAGCCACATCGGGATGCCACTGTGTTGTGTCTTGCAAATCGACCACCAGCCCAGCCGGCTCGCCGTGCGGCACCACCATATGCTCTGGGAGTTTTTTCAACTGCGTGAACGTGTAACGATCGATGCTCTGCCATGGCTTGAGAAACCTTGCCCATGCATTGACCGCTGCACCGGGCACCAGCGTCAACAACACCACTGCAGCCACTCCTGGCACCGCAGCCAAGAACATCCACAGCCGGTGCCTAGCGCGAGGCAAAGCTTCGCTGAAATCGTGGCGATCTGCCTGCTCCGCAACCTGCCCAATGGCCGCCTCGCACAAGCTCCGCGAACGCAGTTGCTCGCTGCCACTGCGCACAATCTCAATCACGCCTAGCAATTGATCGCCCAAGCTCGGAAACCGGCGACTCAACAGCCTAGCCAACTGGTCGAATGACCGATGCCCCCAGATCCAATGGTGAAACGCCACTGGCACCACGGTGCATGCGGCAAGCGCAACTGCAAAAATACCAATTCGAATCCACTGCGGTGTTTCCAAGAGGCGATCGATTGCGAACAGCGCCAGATAGCCCACGATCACACCGCACACAGCACCGCAGACGGCCTCAATGGATTTAATCTTCCAGATCAGGCTGCGAAAGCCGTAGAGTTGCCGCTGGAGATCGGCTGGCAGACGGAGGCCAGAACCCACCAACGGAATCGAGGGAACTGTCGCGTGCGAGGCACGCTCGTCTAGGAGTGTCATGGCAAGTCCTGCTTACAACACATCGCGATTGCAATCCAACGTGGACGGCAAGGCTCTTTACTCTCTTTCATAAGCTTACACCGACTCTTGCTTTGTCTGTATTCTTTGCATTCCGTTTAGACCAACCCCAGCCGCTTTCTGCCTGTCCAGAAAAGTCCCAGCAACCCGACAAGCACCGCGACCACGATCGGGTGGCACCACAATTGTAGCCGCCGTACGCTCGCGGGCGGTTCGGGCAATGCGGAGAGCGATTTCAGAATCATTTCGATATTCTCTTGGGCTACAAGCGACCCGCGAGTCACCTGTGCGATCTCCGCAAGCACCTCTGGACGGGCCGCGCGGCCAATCCCCTCAACGGGTGTGCCCTGCACAAAAAATGAGGTTCCGAGGGTATCGCCTGTTTGTTTGCAGGAGAGGGTTGCCTCGTGCCTGCCTGATTCCTGAGGCAAGGAGCTGGAAGAAAAAACACCCCCCTCGCCCTCGTCGGTTGGCGGGGCAAATCGTAATGTTTCGACCGCACCAGACGGGGCAACGATGCGAAGCGACACATCCCCCCGCTGCAGCGGTTCGCCGCTGGCTTCAGTCACCTGCGCATCAAGCGCCATCGACTGCCCGCGTTGCGGTTGCTCTGGGGAAAAGGCCAACCGCATCCGTTCTCCCTTGGCCATGTTGCGGCGGTATGCCATCCATCGCACCACTTGGCCCCAGAAGCGATAATGGTATTTATCCTCCACTCCCTTCCGCCATCGCCACGCGCCGTCGGTGGCCATGTAGAGCACCTTCCCGGCACCAAACGTTCGCGTGACTACAAGCGGAATCCGTCCGTATTGGTTGGCGGCATCTTGATGCACCGCAAGCACCTCGCTGCCCGCCTTCGCTTTGAGCACGGGAGCGTACCACTGGAAGCCCGGCAAGATCTCCCAGACGGCGATGTTTTCGGCCGTCGAGTCGGCCAACTTCGTGAGCAAACTTCGATTGCCCAACTCCGTCAGCACCATGCGGGCAGCCACGCTGGTGCTGGAACCCTCTGGGTGGAGTGAATCCAGAACCACTGGGCACAGTTCGTCCAACGGCGTGTCTACCAACGACATCTGATTGCCGAGAAAGCCTGGCATGAAAACCAATCCGCTGGCTTGAAATTCGACGATCCCCTTGAGCAACCGGCAATCTTCAGGCGTGAGTTGGCCGTCGACTGTGCCAACATCCCCGAGAAACACCACATCGAATTCGGACAGTTCCTTGAGGTCGGCAGGAAACTTTTGAATGTAATCTTTGTTACCACCACCCACTTTGCTCAGGCCTGGCTGAAAAAGCAGGCAGGAGAGTTCGATCCCCGGATCGCGCGACAGCGCGTTGCGAAGATAGCGGTATTCCCATCGCGGCTTGCTCTCGACAAGCAGCACACGGAGCTTTTCTTCCCGAATAGAGATCGGCGCGGTGCGAGAGTTATTGTCGTCCAGCAACTCTCCCTGTTGCACGGGCACATCCACGGTAACTGTGAAGTTACCCACGGTGCGAGGCGTCCAGTAGATCCATTCGGTTGCGCTCCCCAGAGGCAAAACGCGCACATCTTTTCTCAACACCTCTTTGTCCGGGGCCGAGCCATCGGAGGCCCGTAGCGTGACCGTTGCGAGGCACTCCCGTGGGAGCGAACTGCGAATCGTGAACGGCACACGCACGGGCTTTCCCAGCACACCCACAGTGGGACAATCGAGGCTGGATAATTCCAGATCAGGCAACCGCGTGGAACTTCCTACGGCCACGGCCATCACCGGCACGTTGGCCAACCGCAGGCCCTGCGCGGCTTGGAGCGGCGGGAGCCCCTCGTTGAAGTCGCCGTCGGAGGCCAGCACCACGCTACGAAGATTTGAAAATCGCTCCCTGGCCGTGGCCAGTGGGGCATAGAGATCGCTGCTGTCTCCGGGCGGGGAGAGAGAGAATGGTTCCACAACCACACGAAACCGCTCCTCCAGCGGCTTCCAGAATTCGCTTTGTGTGAGCCGCGAGATCGACTCTCGCCGCGATTGAAAGCCAGACGCCGCGACATTGTTTTCTGAAGCGGCCGACAAGGCGACTGGGCCGTCAAGACTGTTTTCCACGACGGCCACATCGCGGGTGTCCATGCTTTTGGATGCGTCCCAGAGGACGGCAATCGTGGGTTTTTCCTTGGGCCGAAATTCCTCCACCCACTCGGGTTGATTGAGCAGTACACCCACGAGAATGGCAATCAGCAACCGCAGGACTTCTACCAACCCGTACTCTGCTGCATAGCCGCTGCGACGCCAGCCGATCCAGCAAAGCGACGCTGTCACAAGCACCAAACCCACCGACAGAGCAAGCGACCACGGCGTTTCAAAGAATCGAAGTCCACTGAGCGTCATCATGCAACGGTCTCCAGCGAACGCATGCCCGAAGAGAGCGACGGCTCTGCGATGCTCCGTTTTGGCAGACACAGAACCGCCTCGCCAATGAGGGCCAGCAGCATGGCGACGAGGAACATTCGCCAGATCTCCTTCACAAAGCTGCCATCGTCCCCGGCCCGACCGCTGATTCTTGAGAACGACAGGCCGGCAAAGAGTTCGTCGATCCGACCATCGGCCAGAATGCTCGCTGCATCTTCGGCCGCCGGACGATTGATTGCGACCAAGCGATCCCCTTTCTGATACACGCCCGCGTGCAGGCCCATTTCAGTCGATAGGGCATCCGAGGAACCGGCCAACCGTGTCCACTGGCCGTCTTTTGACTGGAATCCTGCGGCAAGTGTATCGGCATCCACCTGCCGGGTCTTTCCGATCACTTCGGCACCGCGATCGATGGCCCGCTGCACCAGTGCGTAGAGCACGATGCCCTCGGTGGCCAATGTTGAATCCCGGTTCGATGGTGTCGACGTACAAAAATAGACCCCGCCTCGCTGTCCGGTGGCCCTGGCTAGAAACGTTGCGTCTGCCGGGAGGGATGCCAGCGGCGTATACGGCCCTGCCAACCCACACGACCGGCGCACTTCCAACTCCCCAACCGGCAAGGCTGCGCCCGATGCCGTATTGGCCAAAAGATCCTGATCGCTTCGCCATGTGAGAACATGGAGGGGCTCTTTGTGGGTCGTCCAATTCGTCCAAGAGACTCCCGCAAATGACTGGTCGGTGGGCTGTTCGGGTGGAAAAAAAATGAGCTGCCCGCCCCGATCTGCAAACTGCTCCAAAAGCAATATGGTTTTGCCTTCGGGCAGCGGAGCCTGCCAGATCACGAGCGATATTTCGTCCCACGCAACCGCCGCCAAATCCTCGGGCACGAGCACTTCAACATCGCAGGCTTGATCCTTGCTGGACGGCGTATGAGCGACCAACGACAGCACCTGTCGCGACGCAACATCAGCGGCCACAATGATGGTCCGCCGCGTTGCGGGTCGATCGAAGACGAAAAAAAAGTCGTTGTCGGCCACATTGGCATCGGCTGGAATCAACACGCGGCCCCACCCTCTGAAATGATCCCCAGGCCCCATTGGCCCATCACCGCGACCCAATGCAATCGGATGGTCCTTGAGCACAGCCTGCTTGCCATCCAGTTGGATATCAACCGTCGAGGCCGCTTGGCCGATTTCAAACCGCAGTGGCAGCGTCAACTGCGGGCTGCTTTCCTGCCGAGACACGACCACCGTCACCAACAGTTCGATTTCGCCGTTATGAACGTGCGGCCGGGCCGAAGTCACGCGCACGGCCACATTGCTTGGATCAGTCTGCGACTAGGAGAGCAACTGAAAGCGAACCTGCTGCGGCAGTTTGGCAAATGCCTCCCGCATCCCGCTCCACTCGCCGCTCTCAGGATTCCAGTCGTTGTGCCGCTGATCGGAGCAAAGCCAGATTTCGGTGGAGCCAATCGAGTTTTCTCGCACGTAGTCATAGGCCGACTGCAGCAGGAGGGGCACGTCGGTTGGCGAGGCCACAGGTGCCGCCAGATCCGCCAGGGCTGCAGGGCTCTCCACTTCAAGGGGCTTCTGCTCCGGATCGGTCAAAATCACCAATCGGCCGGTGGCCAACGTGGCAAGCGATTGGATCAGTTGCCGGCGACCAGTATCGAGTTTGGAATTTGAATCCTCAGCAGTGGGATCTTGTTGCTGCATGCTCGGGGAGCGATCCAGAATCACAATCGATGTATCGGCGCGTCCACCGCCAGCCAACGCCAGCCAACCACGAGAAAGCGGCCGACTGGCCGCCAAGAGGATGGCGGCCACGGCCAGCATCCGCAGCATCATGATGAGCCAGTGACGCAGCCGCGAATACCCGCGAGAGAGCGCTTTGGCCGACACGAGAAACATCATTGCCGCCCACTGCATCGTCTGAAACCGTCGCTGGTTGATCAGATGGATAATGATCGGCAAGCCGATCAAAGGCAGTGCGGCGAGGATGAGAGGCTGGAGGAATGTCATCGCAATCCCTTCCCCGCTGCCCGGCCGACGAGAAAGCGAGCGAGCACCTGCTCGTAGCTCTCGTCTGTCATCGCCCGCTGGTAGTCGATGCCTGATTCCAGAACCACCTGCTTGATCGCGGCGAGATACCCAGACAGCGCCGTATGGTAGCGATCAGCAATATCCGAAGGATCAGCGAAGATCGCTGATCCCCCCTCCATGTCCAGAAACCGGGTGGGGCGACTGAAGTTGAATGCCACTTCCTGCGGATCGAGCAGATGAAACACGGCAATATCGTGATGGCGAAACCGCAGGTGGCTGAAGCTGGATCCCAGTGCAGCCGGATCCACAAACAGGTCGGATACGATCACCACCAACGCCCGCTGCCGGATCGTCTCGGCTAGTTCGTGGAGCACTTCAGGCAGCTTCGTTTCGCCTTGGGGCTCGGCTTCCTCCAAGATGTCGAGCACCATTCGCAGATGGGCCGGGCTGCGTCGTGGAGGGAGGCTCCTCACGATCCCGTTGGCCACGCACGAGATGCCGACGGCATCGCCCTGCTGTCCAGCAAGGTAGCCCAGCGTGCCGCAGAGACGCCTGGCATACTGAATTTTTGTCAGGCCTGCAGAGCCAAAGTTCATCGAACCGCTGGTGTCGAGCACAAGGCAACATCGCAGGTTGGTGTCGGCCTCGAATTCCTTGATGTAGTAGCGATCAGACCGTCCGAATGCCCGCCAATCGAGCCGCCGCAAATCGTCGCCTGGAACGTACTTTCGGTACTCCGCAAATTCGACGCTCGACCCGCGATGTGGACTGGTGTGCCGTCCCGACACGCCTCCGATCATCGCCTTCCGCGCCAGCAGGGGAACTGCTGCCAAGCGAGCGAGCACCTGCGGCTCAAGAAAACTGCGGGATTGGCGGTCGGAGAGCATTGGATTGGGTGGCAATCGCAAAGCGATAGGGTGGGGGTACAAAGCCGCGGAGCCTGGCAAGACCCCAAGCATTCGTAAGGCAGTCTATCCGTGAGTCAGTTCGGCAATCGTTTCCTGCAGGAGCCGAGCGACGATTTGTTTGGCGTCGATGCCCTCGGCCTGAGCTGCAAACGTGGTGATCAATCGGTGCGTCAGCACCGGAGCGGCTACAGCCTCCACGTCCTCCAGCCGAACCATATAACTGCCCGTGAGCGCAGCCCGAGACTTGGCACCTAAAATAAGATACTGGACGGCCCGTGGCCCCGCCCCCCACGACACCAGCGGCTTAAGCCACGCGGGCGCTGTGAGCCCCCGTGGCCGCGTCTTGCGAACGAGCTTCGTGGCGAACTGATAGATGTGGTCGGGCACGGGCACCCGCCGCACCAACTGCTGGAAATCGATGATTTCAGCGGCTGTTAGAACGTGATCTAGAGCGGGCGGCGCTTCGCCGGTGGTGGTACGAGCGATCAACACTTCCTCTTCTTCCGAAGGATAGTCGAGCTCCACCAAAAACATGAAGCGGTCGAGCTGCGCCTCGGGAAGAGGGTAGGTGCCTTCTTGCTCCACGGGGTTTTGCGTGGCAAGCACAAAGAAGGGTGGCTCCAGTCGCGATGTCTTGCCCACCACCGTCACCTTCTGTTCCTGCATGGCCTCCAGCATCGCTGCCTGTGTTTTTGGCGGCGCACGATTGATCTCGTCGGCCAGCACGATGTTCGCAAACACGGGGCCTCGCACAAAATGAAACTCTCGCCTGCCTTCGGTGTTTTCCTGCAAGATATCGGTGCCGGTGATATCCATCGGCATCAAGTCGGGCGTGAACTGGATGCGGCTGAATTGCAGCGACAACGTTTCGGCTAACTTGCTCACCAACAGCGTTTTTGCAAGACCCGGCACTCCCATCAGAAGGGCATGACCGCGGGCAAACAGACAAATGGCCAGCCGCTCAACTGTTTCGTGCTGACCGATGATCACTCGGCCTAATTCTTTCTGCAGCCGCGCATACGCCACACGGAGCTGGCCTAAAGAAGCCACATCGTTGTCGTTTAAGTTTGTCGCAACTGCAGTGGCGCCGGAGCCGACAGACGATGGAGCAAAGGAGGTGGATGGAGTTGCCATGGGGTCGACAGATCCTCGTTATTTTTATTTAACAACTGCGATTGCAGTGAAACATCAGGACAGAAAACAAGGCGTTGGGAGTATGATCATAGGAATCCTTGACCACAAGTAGTGCTGTTTTGTGAGCATTTCACAAAGCGTATCTTCGTGTATTCGATTCAGTATTATTCACGCATTCCCGAGCCCAATCATTTCACGTGAGGTTGCCGTGCTCCGTTCCTTATCAATGGTTGTTTGCGTTTCTGTTGCTCGGGAGCCTGCCCATTGCGTAGACAGTCGCTGCGGAAAAGCCGGCGGATGAAAAACCGAAACCCACGGCCAGCGTGTTTGACGGTCCGCGAATCGATACCAAGCGGCAGGGCCCGGTTGGCTCGAAAAGCCCCTGACAGGCACCGCGAGGGCGGAAATCCCAATGAAAAACACGCACCCCGCCAGTGCCCCCTCACAGAGTGCTCATGCGTTGCCCGTTGTCATGCGAGATCATGCGAGATCATGCCGCACTCAAAATATGCTAGAGTTCATACTATTGGCTTCCGGATATTTCTAGACTTTGGCCTCTCTGGAGAAGTGTGTCTATGGCACCCCATAACTTTCGCTCGGTTGATTCTGTTTCTCGGCGTGGGTTTGTTGCGACCGCCGCTGCGGCAAGCACCACTGTGGCAGTCTTGTCCGATTCAGTGGGCCGAGTAGCTCACGCCGCTGGGAGCGATCGACTCAAAGTGGGTCTCGTGGGGTGTGGTGGCCGTGGGAGCGGTGCCGCCATGCAGGCGATGCATGCCGATCCGGGGGTGGTTCTCTGGGCATTGGCCGATCCGTTTGCCGATCGGCTGAAGAGCGGAACCGGCGTGTTGGGCAGAGCGGTTGCGGACGAAGCCCAAAAAGACGCGTCGTTCGCTGATCGGTTTGATTGCCCATCCGAACGGCAATTTGCGGGGCTGGAAGGCTACAAGGATTTGATCGCGTGCTGCGATGTTGTGCTGTTGGCCGCGCCGCCTGCGTTTCGGCCGATGCACCTGAAGGCGGCAGTCGAGGCTGGAAAGCATATCTTCTGCGAGAAGCCGATGGCAGTCGATGCGGCGGGACTGCGGAGCGTGCGAGAGAGCGCCGCAGTGGCGATAGAAAAAAAGCTCTCGCTCGTAGCCGGCTTCTGCTGGCGGTATGCCACGCGGGAGCGGGATGTTTTCAAGCGCATCCACGACGGGGGGATCGGGCAGGTGCGTGCCGCCTACACGACGTACAACGCCAGTGGCTTCCGGGGAGAAACGCCTCGCAACCCCGAGTGGAGCGACATGGAATATTACATTCGCAATTGGCAATACTACACGTGGCTTTCCGGCGACCACATCGTGGAGCAGGCCGTGCATTCAATCGACCGCCTCGCGTGGGCGATGGACGATGAAATGCCCGTCAGTGTGCTCTGCACGGGCGGGCGGGAGATGCGGCCCGATGTGCCACTTGGCAACAATATTTACGATCATTTTGTGGCGGCATTTCACTACGCTGACGGCCGTCGCGGATTCCACATGTGCCGGCATTTTCCAGGCGCCGCCAATGAGAATGCCGACTACGTCATCGGCACCACAGGCACGGCCACGATCAACGGCTTTGCGAACCAGCAGGAGATGGTGACCAACGGCACTCGCTGGCAGAGCAACGTGCCGAAAAACGATATGTATCAGCAGGAACACAACGAACTCTTCGCCAGCATTCGCTCCGGAAAGCCGATCCACGACGGAGAACGGATGATCAATAGCACGGCGATGGCGATAATGGCCAGAATGAGTGCCTACACGGGCCAGCCCGTGACATGGGCACATCTCTGGGATTCGAAGGAGGATCTCGCACCGCCAGCGTGGAAACTTGGTCCAATGCCCGCCATGGCACCGGTTGCCGTGCCTGGCAAGACAAAACTCATTTAATCCACCGGTTCGCACAACTGAGGGGACAATCCATGACTGCCACACCTGCCAAACCATCTGCTTCCCAGCCACCATCGCCGATCTTTCGCAGCGGACTCTCAGACGGGACTCAACGGCATACCCAGCCAAGTCATGGGCATGCACCGCACGCGCAGGCCAGTTTGAATCCGCTGCACGATCGTCAGCGAGTGCCTGTCACGGTGTACGACCAGCCAGGCGATGCCAGCCGGGCCGTAGCCCGCGAGATCGTAGAATTGATTCAGTCTCGGGCTCGCGTTGGTAAGACAACGGTGCTGGGCTTGGCCACAGGTAGCACGCCAGTAGCTGTCTACGACGAGCTCATCCGCCTGCACCGCGAGGAGGGCGTGTCGTTTAAGACTGTTATCGCGTTCAACCTCGACGAATACTGGCCGATCCAGCCCGACGCCCTCCAGAGCTACCGTCGCTTCATGCGGGAGCATCTGTTTGACCACGTCGATATTCCTGCCGACGCGATTCACATTCCCGACGGCACGCTGCCTCGCGAGCAAGTGGCTGCCGCCTGCGTTGGGTATGAGGAAATGATTCGGGAAGCCGGGGGGATCGACTTGCAACTGCTAGGTATCGGCCGCACCGGGCACATCGGATTCAACGAGCCAGGCAGCGGACTGGAAAGCCGCACGCGTCTCATCACGCTGGATAGCGTGACAAGAAGCGATGCGGCCAGCGACTTTTTTGGCGAATGGAATGTGCCACGGCAGGCCGTCACCATGGGCGTGGGATCGATTCTGGATGCCAGACGCGTCGTGCTGCTCGCTTTCGGCGAGCACAAGGCGCCAATCGTGCGCAGCGCTGTCGAGCAGCCACCATGCAGCCACGTGTCTGCCAGCGCCCTGCAACAGCATCCCGATGCGAGGTTTGTGCTCGACAGGGCAGCGGCATCGCGACTGACACGGTTTGAATCGCCGTGGGTTGTTGGAGCGGTTGAGTCGATGGGCCTGGAGTGGACCGACGGCCTTTCACGCAAGGCCGTTATCTGGCTCTCGCTGAAGCTCGAAAAGCCGATCCTGAAGCTCACCGATGAAGACTACAACGAGCATGGTCTCCAAGACCTGCTCTCCAAACGAGGCCGCGCCTACGACCTCAATATCGAAATTTTTCGCGGGCTGCAAAACACGATCACGGGCTGGCCGGGTGGCAAGCCCGGCAAGCCCAAGCGAGTGCGGGGCAGCGAGGCGGTTGCGAATCAATCACAGCCAGACGTATTCCCGAAGCGAGTGGTTGTGTTTAGCCCACACCCCGACGATGACGTGATCAGCATGGGCGGCACATTTATCCGCCTCTGCGAACAGGGGCACGAAGTGCACGTGGCCTATCAAACCAGTGGCAACATCGCCGTCTGGGACGAATCGGCCGATCGGCACGTCGATTTCGTGGAGGAGTTTTGCCGCGCATTTGGCATCGGCGTCGAGCCCCTGGAAACGGTGGCGATTCAAAACAGTCCTGCGAAAAAGAGCCCTCGCCAAATCGCCGATACGATTCGCGACTTTCTTCGCACGAAGCCTGCTGGGGCCGTCGATCTGCCCGAACTGCAAACCGTCAAGGGAATGATTCGCCGCACCGAGGCCCGCGCGGCGGCGAGGTACTCCGGCGTGCAGCCCGAGCGGATTCATTTCTTGGATCTGCCGTTCTACGAAACCGGCCGAGTGCGCAAGAAGCCAATCGGCGACGACGATATTGCGATTACCGTGAAATTGCTGGAGGAAGTGAAGCCGCAGCAGATTTATGCCGCCGGCGATCTCTCCGATCCTCACGGCACCCACCGCGTGTGCCTGGCCGCCGTGCTGGGGGCCTTGAGCCAACTGGCCGACCGCCCGTGGGCCAAAGACTGCGAACTCTGGCTCTATCGCGGCGCGTGGCAGGAATGGGAACCGCACGAGATCGATATGGCCGTACCGCTCTCACCCGACGAAGTCGAGCGAAAACGGATGGCGATTTTCAAGCACGAGAGCCAAAAAGATCGTGCTCTTTTCCCAGGACCAACCGACTCCCGCGAATTCTGGCAGCGGGCTGAAGACCGCAACCGGGAAACAGCGCGGCTGTACGATCGGCTGGGACTCCCCGAATACGAAGCGATCGAGGGCTTCGTGCTGCACCGCTCATCGCCGACCTCACCAGTCGGCTCCTCTGACACCTCGAAATTCTAATATGGCTCGGGACGAGTCAATCGCGTCTCCAAAGATAAGGATCCATGAAAAAATACAACGTCGGCATCATTGGCTACGGATGGGCAGCAACCGCACACATTGCAGCGATCAACTCCACGAAGCAGGGGCAGGTGACGGCGGT
>CAIRDU010000357.1 GCA_903877395.1 uncultured Planctomycetaceae bacterium | reverse complement strand
CCCAGCGAATTTTTTTTCGAAATCGTTATGGGTTGCACAATCGGCATAATTGTGCGTTTTTTTCGCTGTTCTGACGCAGGTTTTGCCCAGGGAGGAACTGGGGTCCGGAGGCACTTTGGTTTGGGAAGTCGTTGGCTGCTCGGCGGCCATGGGGTATATTTGACGTCCTCTCAGAGGGGTGCGCTGCCAAGGAATCGTTATGTCGCCGGTCACGAGTCATCGAATCGCAGAAGCCGGTCTGGAGCGGATCGCTGGCGTATCGGCGTGGTCGGAGCACGTGCGACGCTCAATCCAACTCGTTGCAGCAAACAATTCAAGCGTGCTCATCTTGGGGCCCAGCGGCACGGGCAAGGAATTGATCGCTAGGGCGATTCATGCGTGCAGTAAGCGAGCGTCCAAACCGTTTATTCCCGTGGATTGTGCCGTGACCACGGGCACGCTCTTTGCGAGCCATATGTTTGGGCACGTCAAGGGGTCATTCACGGGTGCAACTTCGTCGACGCTGGGCTGCTTTCGCGCGGCTGAGGCGGGCACGATTTTTCTGGATGAAATTGGTGAGATGGAACCCGAACTGCAGGCAAAACTCCTGCGAGTGCTGCAGCAGCGAACAGTTGTGCCAGTGGGCAGCCATCAGGAGATTCCTATTGATGTGCGGGTTGTGGCTGCGACGAATCGCGATCTGGCCAGCGAAGTTGGGGTGGGTCGCTTTCGAGACGATCTCTTTTACCGGTTAAATGTTGTGACGATTCAAACGATGCCTCTGAAAGAAAGGCCAGAAGACATCCCGGTGCTGGCATCGCGTTATTTGGCTGAACTGGCGGGTAGGCATGGCATGCCGATGTGCATGCTTTCCGCCGCGGCGGCCTCCGTGCTTCAGGCCTATGCGTGGCCGGGCAATGTGCGAGAACTCGAAAATGTGTTGGAGCGGGCCGTGATGTTTTCGTCCGGCGACGCCATCGAGCCAGAGTCGCTGACGGGTTTTATGACGCCCAGCGACTCACTTGGCTCCGGAACATCCCCCACCGGTACGACGTCTGCTGCTACCGGAAAGGATTTATCCCAGCTCGTGCGAGCAACGGCCCATGGCATTCTTTCCACCACCGCACTGCGTGGCGTCTATCGTGTTGAGCCCAGCTTGAAGGAGTCATCCAAGGCCGTTGTTGAATCAGAGGCACTGTCGGCGGGAATCGATCAGGCGGTTAGTGCGGAAAAAGCAGGCTCGGAAACACTCTGGCCCACGCTGGCTGATGTGGAGCGATTGCACCTCGAGCGAACGCTCGTGGAGAGCCTGCAAAATAAGTCTCTGGCGGCAAAGATGCTGGGGATCGACCGGTCGGTGCTGCGTCGCAAATTGCAGCGTTACGGCCTCGAAGTCAGTGACACTTTAGGCAGTGACGCTCCCGAGTAGGCGGGGAGCACAGTCAGAAACGCTCGAGTGAAGCTCGGTTTAGTGGAGCGTCGATCGCCTGTCCGCGGGAGGAGTCGAGGAAGGTCGAAGCGAGTCGGCGTATCCTCGCCTCGAGTCGGAGGCATTCACCAACTCCGGTGGCTTGGGCCGCTAGGCTTCTGCTGGACACGATCTAGCCTGCTTTTTGTCGCAATGCGGAGATTGCAGCAGCATCCTCGTCAGGCACACGCAAGCGGAGCGTTGCAGTAGGAGGCGATCGTCGCTCTTGCGAGAAGCCGCGATTGCCTGAACTCAAAAATTCGAGGAGATGCGTTGTAGGGCCGGTCGTGAATTCGGCCCGGAGTGTCTCGAGCACAGCCTTCCAAGGAAGGCCTCTGCGGTAGACGATCCTGTACGCGGCTTTCAGATCATTGATCTGGTCGGGCGTATGTCCGCTGCGTCGCAGTCCCACGATATTGAGACCGACAATGCAACCACTCTGTCCATCCACAAGCATGTAGGGAGGCACATCCTGTACGACACGGGCATGTCCGCCCACCATCGCGAGCCTGCCAATCCGACAGAATTGATGTACAGCAACAGCTCCTGAAACAAATGCCCTATCTTCCACGGCCACGTGGCCACCGAGCATCGACCCATTGGCGCAGATGCAGTGGTTACCGACGACGACATCGTGGCCCAAATGGCCACTTGCCATCACGTAGTTGTGATCTCCTGTGACGGTCGCTGTGCCTGGCTTGAGCGATTTGTGAATCGTGACGTGTTCGCGAAAGACGTTGTGGTCTCCGATCACAACGCGGCCAACCTGCTCGGGTCGCGCAACGTGCTGAGGGGCACCTCCGATGACGGAATGCTCGCCAAATTCATTGTGGCATCCAGCCGTGACACCAGACTTCACAACAGCCCCAGTAGCCACGCTGCAAAAGTCACCCAACTCTACATCCGCCTCAATCGAAGCGAATGCCCCGATGTGTACGCCCATCCCGAGGCGGGCTTCAGGGCTTACGGCGGCCAACGGATGGATGCTCACAGTTTGGCTTCCAAAGGCATGTCAAGGATTTCGGCAAAGACGGTACAAACCCACAGGCGGCCCCGTCTCGGCTTGGGGCCGCTCCGGAAAAATCCGGCGAGTCAGTGCGGGCCAAAGGGGTTATCGGCTCACCCATGCGGTCGATTCAATGCCAGTTTTTCAAGCAAGTCATATCTTTCCCTGCCCGCCTCTCCTTCCGCGGCAACCTGTGCTTTCTGGGTCGTTATTCTCGGGTCGACCGACTACACTCCTTCCAGAGTAAATCGCTGTTTTAAAATGCGTGCAAAAGCAGACAAAAATAGCTGTACAGGGCGTGATTAGTTCTCATTTATACAGGCAGGAGACGTACATAATGGCGGGTGAGATGACGAGTCGGGAGGATCGGTACGAAGCGGCAGAAGTCCTTAAAAATAGTGGGGATATGGTAGCTGCAGTAGCCGCATTGGAGGAAGTGGTGGCCACCGATCACGATTTCTCGCTGGCTCACTCGGCGTTGGCAGCGTGGTATACGAGGCTGGATCGCCATGAGGAAGCCATGAAACACGCTCGCACTGTCTGCCAATTGGAGCCAAACGATCCCTTCAGCTACACGGCCCTGAGCGTTGCCTGCATGCGTGGAGGCCGTATTCCCGAGGCAGAAGATGCCCTTGCCAAGTCTCGGATGCTTCAAAGCGGTTCGTAAGTCTTCTCGGTTAAAACCGTTGCCCCCCCTTCTGTCCTGAGAAGCCCGAGGCCTTAACCGAAGTGGAATTCGTTCGGTCTCAGTGTGGCGGTGGAGCAGTTGGCTCCGGAATGGCAGAAGTCTCCTCGCGGCGGCTTTTTCTCTGCTGGGCTTCTGCGGCGAGGCCTCTCTTAGAAGGATCGAAAAATCCAAATGCTCGTCGAGCTTCCGTCAGTTCGGTTGCGAGCATCTAGGTCGTCTCATGGTCGTCTCATGAAAACGTCGTCTCATGAAGACATTCAGACGACTGTTTCACGGACATCTAGAGCGGGGCGGCGACTGCTGCATCGATACGATTGAGTCGCTCTCTGTCTGCTCGGCCCAGTTGGCTCGCATCAAGGCCTAATTTTTTTGCCTCGGCGAGGGATCGCTTGGCCGACTCAATCTGTTTTGCTTCCACATGCGCCAGAGCCAAATGCAGATATTTCACAGCGGACGGATCCAGGATCGCCTCCGTAAGGTCTTCGATGGCCCCTCGTGTATTGCCTGAGGCGAGCCGAACGATTCCTCGAGTATCCAGCAGGTCGGGGTGCGGCCCCAGTTCTAGGATAGCTCCATCGATGAGACGTTTCGCTTCCTCAATCGTGACGGAATTGTCAAGACAAAAAGCCCGATAGATCGCCACGATTTCGGCTAGCGTAGATGCCAATCCTTT
>CAIRDU010000356.1 GCA_903877395.1 uncultured Planctomycetaceae bacterium | reverse complement strand
TGGCGACCCAGATTCGGAAACCACGCTGGCAGTGCTCGAAGCAATCGATCGAGCCGGCGCATCGCTGTGCGAGTTGGGAGTGCCGTACAGCGATCCGATTGCCGATGGAGCCGTGATCCAGTCTTCCTACACGCGTGCTCTGGCCGGAGGTATCACGATCCAAGGGGTGTTTGAGATTGCCAGACAAGCGACGCAGCGGGTGCGGATGCCGATTCTGGCGATGATCAGCTATTCGCTCATCTTTCGCCGCGGCATCGATCGCTTTGTCAGCGATGCAGTAGCCTCGGGCTTGGCCGGGCTTGTGGTGCCCGATCTGCCGATTGAGGAGTCGGATCCGCTGGATGCCGCCTGCCGCGAGGCCAACCTTTCGCTGATACGCCTCGTAACCCCAACTACGCCTCCCGACCGGGCCGAGGCGATTGCCCGCCGGGCAACCGGCTTTCTCTACTGCGTATCGGTGGCTGGCGTAACGGGTGAACGCACCGACTTGCCGGAGGGACTCATCCAGCGAGTGCAATGGCTCCGCACCAAGACAGATGTACCGATTCTGGTGGGATTTGGGATTTCCAGTCCAGAGCAGGCCAAGGCCGTAGCGGCGGTGGCCGATGGTGTCATTGTCGGCTCGGGGTTGGTGCGTTATCTCAGCCAAACCTCTGCCAAGCCCAGGGATGAACTTTTGCGTGAGATCGAAGCGTATGTCGCCGGATTGTCTGCCGCGGTTGCCTCATGAAGCCCTCTTCGATGATCGGTTGATTTGCCCATGTACTCGGCTCACGATCCTGACGGTATCGACCGTTTTTTTCGCGGTCTCACCGAACACGCTTTCCACACCCGGCTGGGCGTGGTGGATCCACCACTCATCGACTACGTATCGCTGCTGCTTGTACGGTTCATTCGCAACGATCGAATTCGGTCGTTGCCAAGTGCCGGTTCGGCTGAAATCAACGACGTGGCCAGAATGCTTTCGATCGTGGAAGAGGCGCCGGCGACTGTGGCCCGAGAAAAATATCAGCACATTGGCGATTCCACACTCTTTTGGAGCGGTCTCTATCCGGAGGCCCTGAAGCAGTTTCGATACTCATCGCGTCACGCCCATCTGCTGAACAGAGATTCACTGATCGACTGGCGTGCCGTAGGCAAGCAGGCCTACTGGATTGCCAGCACGCTTGAGCCGGAAGCAGCATCGCGGGAACGTCGGCTGCTAGAACAACTCAGCCAAGAATTCGACCTCTGCGTGGAGGGTCTTTCGGAAGTGCGGCGGGCGTGGGCAGAGCCAGCATAATCCCGACTGGGCGTCCGACGCTCGCGCGAACCGATGTCGCCGCTCTCTATCCATACGGCAGTGGCTCTGGGATGGAAGAAGTCTCCTCGCGGCGGCTTTTCTCTGTCGGACGTCTGTGGCAGGCCATGTCCAAGAACGATCGAAAATCCGAATGCTCGTTGAGCTTCTGCCAGTTCCGTCGCTCTCTATCCATGACCCATTTTTTTTAGCCCAGCCTTCTCGTCTGCCCGGCTAGTTTTCTTTCGCTGGGATCAGTTGGGCAGTCCAGTGTGGATGCATTCCCACCGATTCAACGGGGATGCCCGATCGTACGAGCGCTTCGATGACGGTGGAACAAGGCACTTGTGCGGGGTCAATGCGGCAGGCAATCGTCTGCGAGTCAATAGCGTGCACTCCGGCAACAAGGCTCGCAAGCACATCGGCGGCCGCCTCGGCCTGCGCAGAGCAGGTGATTCGATGCATCCAGGATCGTCCGGCGGAAAATGCTTCAGGCACCGCCGGCCCGTGACTGATGAGTCGGCCTTCATCCAGAACGGCTAGATGCGTAAAACAGCTAGGCACAATCGCATTGTCTATGGCGGCCACAACGATTCGGTCTGCCAACAACAAATCCACGATGAGTCGCTCGACTTCAGCAGATTCCACAGGGTCAGAGTTGTTGAATGGATCGTCGCACACCAGCACCCGCGGTTCGTGGAGCATCGCACGGGCAATCAACAACCGCTTTGCAAAACCGGCCGAAAGCGTGTCTAGTCGCTCGCTGCCATTGAGGCCAGTTCGCCCAATCGCCTTGTCTATTGCCAGTCGCAAGGGCTTGCCAGAAAGCCCAGACTCGGCAGCAAAGAGGGTTAGGAATTCGTCGGCTCTCACACCCGGCCAAGCCGTCAGGTGGCTGGGCACGTAGCCGATAAAACTGCGGCAGACCGCAGGGCTGTGTCGTATGGAGTGCCCCATTACGGTGATGTCGCCGCCGCTAATGGGAACGGCCGTGGCGAGTGCCGCCAGCAATGTGCTTTTTCCAGACGACGAGCGACCAATGATCGCCATCGCTTCCCCTAGAGCCACCTGTAGCGACACGCCGTTAAG
>CAIRDU010000355.1 GCA_903877395.1 uncultured Planctomycetaceae bacterium | reverse complement strand
GCGGTCATCGTGACAGATGGTCACGTCGGGACTGTGACTGCCGCTGAATTATCAGTATTGAATGGCGTTTTCATCGGAACTGCGTTGACGGGAGCCGGGGGAGTGGGGGCCGACGACGATACCGGCCAGGAGGTATCCGACGATCGGGGAAAGCCTGAGTTGCTGCGTGATGTAGCCGAGCACGAGCGCCGCAGTCAGGCCGCCGGTGAGCGTGAGAATGAGATCAACTTCATGCACGGATAGAGCTCACAGGCGTCATGCGTCGGAGGAGGCGGTGCGGCCGCCTGCCGGGGGTAGGATACAGCGGTCGATTCCAGCGATGGCGACCCTGAAGATCACGGCCGTTAGCATCGGCGTCGCGATCGGTAGTTCTCAAAGGATAAAGGATAGCCCGGTCAATGGCACTTCGGCAACGGTCTTCCGGCTGCCGAGCGACTCGTGAGCCTCGGGGGGAACGGCCTGGGCGCCCGGAGCCGGTTGCCCGAAACGCCACCCACTTCCTGCGATGGCGATTTTTTCGCCTCGGCGCAGACCGTCTCCCAGTCCGCCAGTCCTGGGGCTTCGGTGCCTTGCGTCCGACACGGGTCACAAGCTGCGGATGTCGATCGCAGGCAGCTCGTCTATCCGTCGCTTGAAAGACGTTGCGGTCGTCGTGGGCCTGCGCGAGTTCGCCCCAGTCGGTAGGCGGCCCGCGAGCGGGCGAGACTGGCGGCGGTTCGAGAGGCTCGCTCAGGTGGGTGAGGATCTTCCGGATCGGCCCCGGTTCGGTGATGAAGGCGATCAGCCGGACGTCACCACCGCAGTTGGGGCACTCGAGTGGAAACTCCTCGCCCACCCGGGCCATCAGCTTGGCCTAGGCAATCCGTGACGTGTCGTGTGAGCGGGGCTTTTGATTCGCGTCACAGCAGCCTCCCGTGGCGTGGTCGTCGCTCGCATGCCCGCCCGTCGTGGCCTCGCCCCGCTTGTCGACATTCCCTTTTGGCGAGTGCCGTCACGGCACGCCTGAGCTTGTGATTCGAGGCAAAGACGCCGTGGTAGCGATGCCGGTGCTTCCTCGGCGGCGGCCCGGGCCGACCCAGTTGGCGGCCAAAGTGCCGGGGCAGCACGTAGCGGACGCCGGTGATGCGGCCGTCTGGGCCGCGGATCACGGAGAGCACGCGGTGGCTTGGTGAGATTTCGGGGCTCAGATCAGCACCCGCAGTGCGGCTTGCGGTCTGGGCGTTGCCTCATCGATCGCTCATCGCCCGTGGAACGATTGCGGCAGTGCGGTTGACAGGGCTATCCTTTTCCCTTCATGAAAGCTCGGCTCAGGAGGTCCAAAATGGATCCTCCTGATTATTGGCTATTCGAAATCAGATCGGGGAAGTCCGGATTGCCGAATGATAGAAAACAGTGTCCCGTTACGAAGCTCGCGGTGGTTGGGAACAGGAACAGTCACCGTCGTGCTTCCTGTTTTCAGTTGCATCACAACATGGCTTCCGCGTTGCCGAACCTGATGGGATCCATGCCGCTCTAGGATCTTGCAAACATCGGCACCAGAAACGACTCGCAGTTTAGCCAAAGGCAACCTCTACCTGCGTAATGTAAACTTCACGATGAAAGCGTGTTTTGATTTCCTCAGGTGATGCCGTCTCGAAGAAAAGTTCTAGGGCTTCTTGGAGGTTTGTGCGTGCCTCGTCAACGGTGTCACCTTGACTAGCCACATCGACTTCGGGGCACAAGGCAACAGATCG
>CAIRDU010000354.1 GCA_903877395.1 uncultured Planctomycetaceae bacterium | reverse complement strand
TTGCCTCCGTGGAATCGAGGCTGCGCCCTGGCACGGTGGTAGCTGCCGGCGACAAAATCCACGAACTGGCCGATGCATCAATCGCTGCGCGCGTGGAAACACCCCGCGCAGCAGTGGCCAGAATCCGCACCGACATCGAGGCGTTTGCCACAGCCGAACGGTTGCGGCATGTTGTGGTCGTGAATCTGGCGTCAACGGAGCCACAGCCGGCGTTGCCGATTCCAATCGAATTCAAAACCGTTGAGCCACTGCTCGACGATCCGAAAAAATGCCCGCTTCCTGCCAGCAGCCTGTATGCCTTGGCGGCCTTTGAGGCTGGGGCCTCGTACATCAACTTCACCCCCTCCACCGGCGCCACCCCTCCGGCGATGCAACAGGTGGCGATCGACCGCCGGGTACCCCACGCCGGTTGTGACGGCAAAACCGGTGAGACGCTTCTCAAGAGCGTGTTGGCCCCTATGTTCGCGGCCCGCAATCTGGATGTGATGAGTTGGGTGGGGCACAACATTTTTGGCAACATGGATGGCAAGGTGCTGGACGACCCCCGCAACAAAGAAACGAAAGTGCGAAGCAAAGACCACTTGCTGGCCAGCATTCTGGGCTACCCACCCCAGACTCACGTGTCGATCGAATACATCAAAAGCCTCGGCGACTGGAAGACAGCCTGGGACCACGTCCACTTTCGAGGATTTCTGGGCACGCCGATGACATTCCAATTCATCTGGCAGGGGTGTGATTCCATTCTGGCGGCACCGCTGGTGATTGATCTGGTGCGTTTGGTGGAACGCAGCCACCGGATGGGCGAATACGGTGCAGTCCCATGGTTGGCCTGCTTCTTTAAGAGCCCGCTGGCGGTTGCGGAGCAAGATTTTTCAAAGCAATTTGCGCTTTTGGAGACGTGGGCGGCCGAACGTGCTTCAACAAAACATACCGCTGGACCAAACGAGGCTGACCGGATCGTCTGAATGTAATCCAAGAAAATTCTAAAAATATTTTAAAACTTCTCTTGACAGTTTTCCTTCCAATCATCCACAACTCTATCTTCGTGACGGTTGAGTGCTCCTTAGGTACCCCGCACGAACGCGAGTGAGCGAATAAAAATTGGTTTGAAACGTCGATCGATCCCTACGATAGAGTGCCCGAGGGATTGATCGTGGGTTGCGTGTCCGGGCATTCGTGGCAAGGAGCCAGATCGATGGCAAAGAAGAAGAAGAAGGCAGCCAAGAAGGTTGCCAAGAAGAAGAAGGGCCACGGTTAGTCCTTCGCCCGACTGCATGGCTCTCTAAAAGTTGTTTCTTTGAGACACCTTTCTGAGTCCCCCAGTTGGGCACTGTCCAGCGTTCAGACGAGAAAGGCCGGCCCGGGCCCTTGGGCGCCCGGGCCGGCCTAATTTTGCGCCCAACCAATCGCGTGCGTTCAGAAGCGATAGCCTCGCAAATAGCTTTTTTTCAGGCTTTTAAGCCACTCTTTCTGATTTTTTTGGATCGTATGAACACGCGATGGAGACTCTCTGGCTCATGCCTTCCACCGCCCCTCATGTGAGTCGCCCTCTCTCCCCAGCCCCTGTCAGACGAGGCGACTTTTTGCTGGTCACCTGCCAGGGTGGCGCAGAGGCTGCCCTCTGCCAGCGGCAGCAGGACATTCTGCCGCTGCTGATCAAAGGGGCGTGGCGACGTGGCGTTGTGACATTTCGGTTGCCCAGCCTAGGAGCCGGTACGCCGCACTTTGATCCTCCAGACGATTTTACTCCCGATCTTATTTTTGCGCGGGCTGTTATCCGTTCGTATGGGCAAGTGTCTGGGGCCAGCGACTCTGAGCGGATCCAGAAGTTGCTAGCTCTTACGGGGCCTGCCGGCTGGGACAACGTCCATGTCTGGCAGCGAGACCACCGCACAGAGGTATCGCCGGTTGCCATTCGCGCGGCCCTGATCACCGCTTTGGCCGTCCGCTTGCAGCCTGCCGATCCGGCCCTTCAACCCTGCGTTCAATCCTCACTTCACACAGGAATCGACCAGCCCATGGCTCGGCCCGGTGATCTCGTGCTGGATTGCATGATTGATTCTGCCGATCGCTGGTGGGTGGGCTGGCATCGTGCAGCTTCGCCCTCAAGCTGCTGGCCTGGTGGCATCCATCCCGTCAGCCTGCCGGCAGACAAGGTATCGCGGGCATGGCTGAAACTGGACGAGGCGTTGGCCACGTTTGATCTGACACTGCGGCCAGGCACCAGGGCAGTGGAGCTGGGGGCGGCGCCAGGCGGGGCATGCCAGCGACTTCTCGAAGCCGGCTTGAGCGTCGTGGGAATCGATCCGGCGCTCGTTGATACCCGTGTCGCCGCGCTCAAAAACTTTGAGCAGTGGCGGATGCGAGCCAGAGACGTCCGACTGAAAAACTTCCGTGGGTTTGATTGGGTTGTGGCCGACATGAATATCGACCCCACCAGCACGCTTGAATCCATCGGTCGCATTGTCACCGCCTCTGGCGTGCGGCCGGAAGGGATTATCGCCACGTTGAAGCTGCCTGAGTGGTCCCGGGCGGATTCCTTGGGGGCTTGGCTCAAACTCTTTGGGCAATGGGGCTACAGCCCTCGGGCAAGGCAGCTTTCGACCGGCGGGCGGGAAGTGTGCGTGGTGGCACTCAAGTCTGCGGGTCCGGCTGGGCGTCGCCGCGCCACACGGCCGCCGGGTCGGTAAGGCTGCCCGAGGCGAGATGCAGTCGGCCAGCCACCGTGTCGACCACAAGGGCGCCTGTCGTATCGATGCCACAGCAGCGGCCGCTTATTTTTTTTCCCGCTCCGCGAAACACAGTCACATCCTCACCCGTCAAAGAGCACAACGGCCGATAGCGAGCGATGAGCCGGCTGGCATCCGCCTGGATCTCGTTGAGCAGTTCAAAAAAACGAGGCAGAAATTCGACCAGCAGCGTTTCTCGTGGCAGCGTTCTGCCGACGGTATCGGGGAGTGTCGCAATTCTGTGGCGGATGGCCTCTGGGGCTCCTCTCGCAGTGCCGGTTGTGTTGACCCCAATTCCAAATATCGCGCGGCCGTCGGGGGCCGTCTCCACCAAGATGCCGGCCAGTTTGCGGCCTCGCGATTCAACGTCGTTGGGCCAACGCACCCGCGGTGTTGTGAGAGGCTCGAGCGCCGCCAATGCTTCGGCCATCGCCACGCCGCAAGCCAATGACCATACAGGTTGCGGCTGCGCCTGCCCAAGCGAGCGGGCATCGATGACAACGCTCACCGCCAGGCTCCCAGGAGGCTGCCACCACCTCGCGCCTTGCCGTCCGCGCCCGAGCGTCTGCCGATCGGCCACGACCGCCGCCGGCAAAAGCACGTCGGGATCGATGGCCAGTGCTCTGGCCCAATCCATCGTGGAGACCACTTCTAATTGATGGTGAAACGCCGCCAGCCCAGTCCGTTCCAGCATGGCGCTGCCGCTGATCGGGTCGAATTCTGAATCGGCTAGTGTTGGCTGTGCGACCGACATAAATGCGTGGCTGGATTCGCGTGGCTGGATTCGCGTGGCTCACGAACCTGAGAAACCAGTGTCGCACGCCCGACTTGTTGTGCGAAAGGCATGCTGGTTGGACTGCCAGCAGAGGCACAGAACCTTCTCTGCGGGCCCATTTGGAAGACGGATACGATTGGGGAAAATGGGGTAGTAGTGGTAGTTCGCGCAAGATCGGTGCCTTGCGCTCGGCGCGACGGCAGGCCGCCGCCCTGCGACCTTGACCCTCGCTGGATCGGCGCGGTACGCACCTTTCTTCCAACAGATTTTTTGTGCGTTTTTGTGCCACATTTACGTACACAGATTTCCGATTTTTCCCTCCGACGGGGCCTCCCTTCTAGGAATCGCTGAAACGCGTGCGCTTTTTCTATTTCGTACTGACGTTGTGCTTTGCAGTTGCTGCGATTGCCTGCGCGCGTGCATCCCACGGGCAGACCGTTCAACTGCCCCCTCCGGCGGCGTCGTCTCTGGATCGGCTCGCGCAGGCAGGATCGTATGGAGTGCCGCTGTCGCCACCACCGCCAGTGTGGGATGCCTACGCGCCACAGGCCTCGCAAGTGTTTCCCACTGCGCCGGCACCAGCCACGATGGCGCCTTCGGCGCTCGGCGGCCAGCCAGGCTATCCGGGGTATTCCACGGCCCCGCCGTCGCTGGTGCCCACGCAAGGCACCGCTGGTGGAAACTCTCTTTTTCCACCAGGCTATCCCACGCAAAACTCCACGTTCCAACAAACGATGCGAGTCTACCAAGGTGCGCGAGGCAGTTGGGCCTATCTCTTCGGCAATGGTCAAGGCACCAGTGTGGGCGTCAATGAACTCGATACGACCGCCACGTTTGCGCTTCCATTTTTTCACAACTCACCGGCAAATCTCAAACACTCCCCGCTGCTAATCACGCCTGGCTTCGGTCTCCAACTGTGGGATGGGCCACAACAAACAGCCACATCCACAGCGGATCTTCCGCCAAGTACGTACGATGTGTTCGTCGACACGGCGTGGAATCCGCAGTTCACACCGCTCTTCGGTGCAGAGCTTGGCCTTCGACTGGGCATCTTCACCAACTGGGATGTGTTTGTCTCGCAGAGTTGGCGTCTGATGGGCCGGGCGGTCGGCACACTCCAGCTCACACCGACAATGCAAGGCAAGGCAGGCATCGTCTATCTCGACCGCAATCAAGTGAAGCTCCTCCCGGTAGTCGGCATGACTTGGGTTCCCGATGCCAACTCTCGTTACGATATTCTCTTTCCAACTCCCAAAGCATCGAAACGCATCAGCAACACTGCCAAGCATTCCATCTGGGGCTACGTGGGGGGCGAGTACGGAGGCGGCGCTTGGACGTTTCGACGCAATACGCCCGGAAACCCCATCTCGGCATTCGACTACAACGACATCCGCGTGACGCTCGGGGCTGAATGGGTGCCACAGGCCCCCACGGGCCTAGCAGGCAACGTCGAGGTGGGCTATGTGTTCTACCGGCAGCTCTTCTACGTGGACGGTCCAGGGCCGCAAATCCAGAATCTCAATAGCACTCTCATGTTGCGTGCCGGCTTGGCCTACTAGCGGAAACCATCATGCTTCGCTTTGCTGCCATCTACTGTGCATTGTTACTCTGGGTCCCACTTGAACTGGACGCGCGAGGCGATGACCCCAGTGCTCTGACTGAAACGGCTGATCTAGCGAACGATCCTTCCAATAAAATCTCGCCGCTACCGCCGATCGAACAGGGCTTTTTCGATCGCATTCGATTTGCGGCGCTGGGCGATCCACAAGATCTCTCCGAGCCACTCTTGCTCGATGACGTCGCGCCTCCGGGCCAGCCGCGCCAGGAATTTGAACCCCCAGCCGGCCGCAAACGGCCGCCGGGAGCAAAGCCTGGAATCCTGCAGCAGGCCCTCTACACAGTGACCGAACTCCCCAAGTTGAACTCCAATGGCCTGGGGCTGACGTGGCTGGAGAAGTCGATCACGCTGGGCCTCCCCGCACCCACCGTGGAGTCGCCACTGCTGATCACAACCGGCTTCAGCGGTGTGCTGGTGGACAAACCCTCGGGCTTGGATCTGCCAAACGCACTCTTCGAGGGTTACATTCAGGCACGGTGGCTCCGGAAATTTGGGGATCGCCTCGGTGTGGATCTGGCGGTGGCTCCGGGCTGGTACAGCGATTTTAAAAATGACACGCCGCAGGCCTTCCGCATCACGGGCCATGGGTTTGGAGCGTGGGAGGCTCGCGACGATCTGCGGGTCGTCGCGGGGCTCATCTACCTAGATCGCTACGACGTCAACATGCTGCCGGCCGGCGGACTCATCTGGACGCCCGCCGATGACAAGCGTTTTGAACTGATTTTCCCACGTCCGCGATTGGCTTGGCGAGTGGCCGAAACCAAACGCGCCGCCCAGTGGATCTATCTGGCGGCTGAATTCGGCGGCAATCAGTGGGCGATGCAGTCCAGCACTGGCCACAATCAGGTGGTTGTCATGCGGGACTACCGCTTCTTGGCTGGATGGGAGCGGAGGCCAGCGAATCTCGGCATCACGTGGCGGCTGGAAACCGGCTGGGTGACCGGCCGAACAGTGCAGTATTACGACTCCACCGACGCTCAGTTCTATCCCTCTGACACATTCCTCGCCCGTGCGGGCGTGTGGTATTAATCGGCGATGCTGTTGGCGTGCGACTGATCCAGCGATTCCCATCGGGCAAATGTTACCGCCAACCGCTGTTGGATCTCTTCAAGGCGTGCCTGTTCGCGGGCCAACGCATCGCCACGCTGGCGATAGAAATCGGCTTGGGCCATGGTGGCGTGGATCCCGGCTACCTCGTGCTCGAGCTTTTCGATGACAGCAGGGAGCGATGCGAGTTCTTTCTGCTCTTTGAATGAGAGTTTGCGTTTTTTGAAAGCGGCAGCGGGGCTCGACTTGGCCTTCGACCTGTCGGCTGCAGACGTCGATCGCTGAGGATCGGCGACTGTCCCTCGCTGCCGCAGCCAGTCGTCGTAGCCACCCACATATTCTTTGACGTTTCCATCGCCCTTCTCACCGCCAGCCTCGGGCTCAAAGACGATTGTGCTGGTGACCACATTGTTGAGAAACATTCTGTCGTGGCTCACCAACAGCACGGTGCCCGCGTAGTCCACTAGACGTTCTTCCAAGAGTTCGAGTGTTTCGGCATCGAGGTCATTGGTCGGTTCGTCCAACACAATGACATTGGCTGGCTTTGCAAAAAGCCTCGCCAGCAACACGCGGTTGCGTTCGCCACCCGATAGAAATCGTACCGGCGTGCGGCCTCGCTCCGGGCTGAATAGAAAATCCTGCAAATAACCAATAATATGCCTTGGCTCGCCGCCAATCTTGACCGTCTCAGACCCGTCGCTCACGTTGTCGGCAACCGTCTTGTCGTCGTCGAGTTGTTCTCGCAGTTGGTCGAAGTAGGCGATCTGCAGGTTGGTTCCCAGCCGCACGCTGCCCTCGGCTGGCTGAAGTTTCCCCAGCAGCAACCGCAGCAGGGTCGTTTTTCCAGCTCCGTTTGGGCCGATGATGCCGATCTTGTCTCCACGCATCACGGTGGTCGAAAAGTTCCGCAGAATTGTCAGCGGGCCGTGGCAAAAAGACACTCCTTCCACAGCAGCCACTAGGGCACCGCTCCGCTGCGCATCCTGAATGTGAAGTTGCACCTTACCGACGGCATTCCGGCGGTCGCTGCGAACGTTTCGCATCTGTTCGAGGGCTCGCACACGCCCTTCATTTCTGGTCCGGCGGGCCTTGATGCCCGTGCGAATCCAAACCTCTTCCTGCGCCAGTTTCTTGTCAAATAGAGCGTTTTGTTTTTCTTCCGACGCAATCGCCGCTTCCTTGCGAACCAGAAATGTGTCGTAATCGCACGACCAGTCAAACAGCCGCCCACGATCAATCTCTAGAATGCGGGTGGCAAGGGAGCGGAGAAACATGCGGTCGTGTGTCACGAACATGAGCGTGCCACTCCAGCGACCAAGAAATTCTTCGAGCCACGTCACCGCATCAATATCGAGGTGGTTCGTCGGTTCGTCGAGCAGGAGCAGGTCTGGCGACGTGACAAGCGCCTGTGCCAAAAGCGCCCGCCGCTTCATACCGCTGGAGAGCGTATGAAACGCTAGGTCTGGGTCCAGATTCATCCGCGATAGAATCTGATCGACCGCGTGTTCCCGCTGCCATTCGGACTCGTGGGCCTGTTCGCTGTCTGCCGAAAAACCTCTCGCCACGATCTCTCGTACAAGACCCTGGAGGTCCTGCGGCACATCCTGCTGCAAAATCGCCACTCTGGCCCGCGGCGCAATGATCACCTCGCCCTGATCGGGCCGAATAGCTCCCGAGAGCATCCGCATCAGCGACGTCTTGCCAGTGCCGTTGCGGCCGAGCAGTCCAATACGCTGGCCGGCCTCGATATGGCAATGGACACCATCCAAGAGGGGAGGGCCACGGTACCTCAGATGCACATCACGAAAAGTAACAAGTGGCATAACGAGCAGGATAAAAGATCTAGCAGGATTGGCAACGCAACTGGCCTCACCCGCAGCTTCCGCACTGTCCCTTGAGGAGCACTTCTGTGACCGAGCGAATGCCGGGCGATTGTGTGGCACGGGGCCGAACCACGGCCGATGACGCGCGGGTGGACTTGGACGCACCCGGTTTGGGTGTGATCGCCACATTCACATCATCCAAACACGACACCTCGCCGCACGTGGTGCAGACGAAATGAGGGTGCCCTTGGCCATGATCGCTCTTCTCCCCTTTGCGCTTCAACTCAAACCGCCACACGTGGTCGCCCAGTTCCACTCGCATAACAAGGCTGGCCTCGGTCAACTCTGTCAGGTTGCGGTAAATCGTGGCCCGATCAAAACCCCTGTCAGCCAGCGCATCGGCCACCTCGGCATGAGTCTCTGGCCCGTGGGCAGCGATCAGATGTTGCATCACCGTCAGCCGGGCGGCGGTGCATCGCAGGCCAGCCTCTCGGATCCGCGCCTGCACGGCCTCAAAGCCGGCTGAGTCGGCCGACTGGGATCCTCTCTTTTTGAGTTTTTGGACTTTTTGCACTCGGGACTTCGGCTGTGCGCGAGGGTGGCTCATGGCCACAGTCTACACGAAGAACACACGGCCCAGAATGATTGTGAATGAACCCGAATTCGCAATCGCGATTGCCGGTGTGGCCTAGGACCGAACGCCCAAAAAGCAACCGCCAGACACCCCCGAACAAACACCCCCCCTGTGGGTGTCTTTCGCGATTCTTCTCCCGCAAGCCGAAGTGGCTCTCTTTTCTGGTGTTTTCGTCCTATTTTGCGTCTCTGAAAAAAATTCGCTTGACTCATGAAACCCTCACGCTAAAGTCACGCCTCGGCCACATGGAGTGGTCGCCGGGACGATTCACACAACATCTTGCGATAGCATGCAGAAGGACCTGCTTTCTCCGAATCGCATTTTTTAGGCTTTTCCCGGGGGCAGATGGCTTGGATTTTGTTTTCTCAATTCATCCCCGAGCCTTGCACGACAACTATACGAAAGTATACTGATTGTGAAGCCCGCAAACGATCACCGCCAATCACCACCCCACGGCAAGGAGCCCAGTTTCATGGCAGCTTTTGAATCGTCCACAGGCTTTGCGGCAACCCCGTCAGACAAAGTCGCTCTCGGTGGGCCCGCAGCCGTTCGGCAGCCGCTCGAGGTGCCTCCCACGTTTTGTCCGGTAGCCGTTGAAAGCCCGTTCGACACAACCGAATGGGAGCTGCGCACCGCTGCAATCAAGGGGGAAGACGGGAAGGTGCTCTTCGAGCAATCGGCCTGCGAGATTCCTGCGGCCTGGAGCCAGTTAGCGACCAACGTTGTGGTGAGCAAGTATTTTTACGGCGAGGTTCACACGCCCCAACGCGAACACTCCGTCAGGCAGCTCGTCCACAGAGTTGCCCGCACCATTGCCGATTGGGGCACCGCAGACGGCTACTTTAAAACCGCTCAGGACGGCGAGAATTTCTACCGGGATCTGTCTTGGCTTTGCGTGCATCAGCACGGAGCGTTCAACTCGCCCGTCTGGTTTAACGTGGGCCTCTACCACGAGTACGGCGTAAAAGGCACTCCCTGCAATTGGCGCTGGGACGAAGCTGCTCGCGAGGTGGTTCAGCCTCAAAACCCGTATGAATATCCGCAAGGCAGCGCCTGCTTTATTCAAAGCGTGAAGGACAACATGGAAGACATCATGGAACTCGCGCGGAGCGAGGCGATGCTCTTCAAGTTTGGCTCGGGTACCGGCACCGATCTCTCCACGCTCCGCAGCCAGCGCGAGAAACTTGCCGGTGGCGGCAAGCCATCAGGCCCGCTCTCGTTCATGCGGGTCTACGACCAGGTGGCGGCCGTCGTAAAGAGCGGTGGAAAAACACGCCGCGCTGCCAAGATGCAGTCGCTCAAGGTGACGCATCCCGACATCATGGAATTCATCGAGTGCAAGGCGAAGGAAGAAAACAAAGCCCGTGTGCTCATTGAGAAAGGGGGGTACGACTCCAATTTCAACGGGGAGGCCTACAGTTCCATTCTTTTTCAAAACGCCAATCTTTCGGTGCGGCTCACCGACGATTTTCTCGAGGCAGCCGACCGCGACGACACGTGGACAACGCGTTGGGTGACCGACTCGTCGAAGGCAGGCCCGTCTTTCAAGGCCCGTGAAGTTCTCAGCCGAATGGCAGAATGCGCCTGGCAGTGCGGCGACCCAGGCGTGCAATACGACACCACGATCAATCACTGGCACACCTGCCCTAACTCGGGAAGGATCAATGCCAGCAACCCGTGCTCGGAATATATGTTTCTGGACGACACGGCTTGTAATCTTTCCAGCATCAACTTGATGAAGTTCCGTCGGCCCGATGGCATGTTCGATGTGGAGCGATTTACCGCCGCCTGTCGGATCTTCTTTGTGGCACAGGAAATTCTGGTCGACCACGCCAGCTACCCCACCAAGCGAATCGCAAAAAACAGCCATATCTTCCGTCCGCTTGGGCTGGGCTACTCAAACCTCGGCAGCCTCCTGATGGCCGATGGCTTGGCCTACGACAGCGATGCTGGGCGAGGCCTCTGCGGAGCGATTACGGCGATCCTGCATGGGGCAGCCAACCGCACGAGTGCCGAACTGGCCGCTGCCGTCGGGCCGTTCGAGGGCTTTGCGGCCAACCGCGAACCGATGCTCAACGTGATGCAAATGCACCAATCTGCGACAGAAACCATCGATGCCTCCTGTCCGCAATATTTGCGGGATGCCGCGAAAAAGATCTGGGGCGATGTACTGGCTCATGGCCGCCGCCATGGCTACCGCAATGCCCAGGCCACCGTGCTCGCACCCACTGGCACGATCAGCTTTCTTATGGACTGCGATACCACCGGCATCGAGCCCGATATCGCGCTTGTGAAATACAAACAATTGGCCGGTGGCGGCATGCTCAAGATTGTCAATCAGACGGTGCCCTTGGCTCTTCGTACGCTGGGCTACGACGAGCCGGCAGTAGCGTCGATTCTGGATTTTATTGACAAGAACGACACGATTGAGGGAGCCACTGGATTGCAAGACAAGCACCAATCGGTGTTTGATTGTGCCTTCAAGCCTCGGCTCGGCAAGCGGTCGATCGCATGGGAGGCACACGTCAAAATGATGGCAGCAGCTCAGCCGTTCATCTCGGGAGCCATCTCCAAGACGGTCAACATGCCTCGCGAGACAACTCCGGCGGATATTGCCGGGGCGTACGCTCAAGGATGGCGCATGGGGCTGAAGGCTCTGGCAATCTATCGCGACGGCTCAAAGGAAAGCCAGCCACTTTCAACCAGCACAGAAAGCGACAAGACGGCTGACAAAGCAAGTGCAAAGGCCATCGCCGTGCCGCGACGCGAACGGCTGCCCGACACGCGTCGTAGCGTCACCCACAAGTTCAACGTGGGTGGCCACGAGGGCTACATCACCGTTGGCCTCTACGACGATGGTCGCGCCGGTGAACTCTTCATCACGATGGCCAAGGAGGGCAGCACCATCGGCGGCCTGATGGACGCCTTCGGCACGGCCGTGTCAATGAGCCTGCAGTATGGCGTGCCGTTGGAGGTGTATGTAAAGAAATTCTCGCACACCCGCTTTGAGCCGTGGGGTTACACAAAAAACCCCGATATCCCCGTCGCCAAAAGCTTGGTCGACTATCTCTTCCGCTGGATGGG
>CAIRDU010000353.1 GCA_903877395.1 uncultured Planctomycetaceae bacterium | reverse complement strand
CCCTGGGCCGCAATGCCTTCCAATAATCTATCTCCATCGACAGGCAACTGCTCCCCCTGCCGCCAGACAAACCCTCCTTCCACAGAAATAATTCCGGCACGCACTCGGGTTGGATCGACTGCCGGATTGGCTCCACCCGATCGATTGAGCTCCACGTGGATTGCGATCGGCTCGATCAACCCGGCTATCACTGTGCCGATGAGTTGTCCTGCGTTCATTCCCAGATAGGCATCGCGGCGACTGGCTCTCACGATGGCCCGACCAAAAACGATCTCAAGCCGTGGCGTGCCGTCGGCATCCACCGAAAGTTTGGCTTTCGTTCTGGGCAACAGATTGATCGTCACTCCCTGCACGTTGAACTCTGCATGAAATCCGGGTGGCACAAGCAATTCTTCGGGGGGGGCCATGGCTGCGTCCGGCGCAAAAGGCACCCACGCAGACTGGCCTGCGTCGACGATTTTGTGCAGGAGCAGTCCGCTGCGGCCGACAAAACCAATCCCGATCTCCGATCGTCCGACAGGGGCAAGTCCAGCGTCAAGTCGAGCGGTGAGGTCAACCGGCACGGGTACCGCAGCGGGGGTGGGGATGGCCGCAATCGCCATCGCATCGCCTCGCGGCACTCGCGTTGGGCTGGCTTCACCCGGATTGGTTTCTGTCACCTCCACACCATCTGCCTGCGGGGCCGTCTGCACTGGGGCACCGATCGTGTTGGGCGCACGTGGCTGAGGGTCTGTATGGACTACCGCTGGCCCGTCGGGCAACGCATCGCCATCGAGAGCCGCATCAATCGCAGCGTCTGTTTCAGTAGAATCAGTCTGCGTTGCATCACTCTGAGTTGTCTTTTCCTCGTTTGTCTTTTCTAGAATTGCACCTGCATTCGCGGGCTTGGCGGCAGCGACTGGTGGTGCCGGTTGTGCGGGCACCGTTGGCCGCCGACTCCCACCTATCGCCCGCACCAAAAAAAATCCAAGTATCACTAGCAGGGCCATCGCAAACACTGCCGCCGCCCACGCACCCAACGAGGCCTTTTGGCTTCTGGCTCGCGGAGGAGTGCCCGCAGAATGAACGCTGCCGTGCATGGAATAGTTCGTGCGATCCCGCACGCTTTTTGCATCCAACAAAACGCTGTCGCACTGGATCTCATCCAAACCCCCAGTGGCCTTTTGTGCGCCGATTGAGGCCGATGCCTGGGGAGCGGCAACACCGTTGCGTGCAGTCGCATGCTCCCGGTTGGCGGTGGCCTCAGCCGTAGCCGAAAGATGCTGCATGGCTGCCAACAACCTGGCCCGCCCAGCTTTGTCGAGTGGGGCCAAGACGGTTGGATCCTCGTTCATTTGGGCCAGCAGCGTATGGCAGGCTGCCACCTCAGCCAGGTGTACGTCCGATTCGATGCAGATCCGTTCAAAAGGCTGCAGCCTGTCTGGCGCGAGCATGTTGTCGAGATACTCGGCTACGGAGTTGGCATCGGTGGCCAGTCCCTTCCCCATCACACTGGGCGCCGACACCTGCGGCCGTTCCACAACGCCCCGGATTCGAGCCACCAACTGCTGGGCCACGGGACTGGCCGTTACCTTATCGCCCAGCTGTTTT
>CAIRDU010000352.1 GCA_903877395.1 uncultured Planctomycetaceae bacterium | reverse complement strand
GGCCGGGCCGCCACTTGGCTCCAGAGAAAGTCCTCTTCCCGTTCGGCTTGCGTTTTGAGGGGACTACCATCGAGCAGTGTTTCGAGATCGGCTACGCGAGCCCTCGATTAGGAAAACGATTGATCGGTGCCAACCTTACAATTGAAGCCCACGCGGGCAAAGAGATCGCGGGCCGTGCCGGAATCTTTTTTCCACCGCACATCCCCATCGTAAGCGGCAATCACACCGAAGGCTAAGGCGATCGAGCTAAAACCCTCGCGGGCTTTGTCGTACCCGCCTCCTTTGAAGTCCGATGGAGAGGCGACTGCTGCTGTCACGAGTCCCTTCGTGTCTTTGATCTCGTCGACGAGCGTGTCCGGCGAGACAAGAGACGACCACCGAAACCCACCGGTAGAAGTCGATTCGGACGGCGGCGAGTCTGTTGCCGCGGCACGTGTTGGTGCCGATACCGAGGCAAAATCTGGTCGATCGCCAGTGAGCATGAGAAATGCGTCGTCAAAAAAACTTGCTTGTGAGGCCTTGTCCCACGTTGGCCTAGGTGGCGTTGCTCGCAGTCGCTCCTTTGCGACGGGCCGCGCACGGCCCATCTGTGCGGCAGCCATCTGGGGGGCGACCAAGATCCAGACCACCACCCCGCACACCATCGCCGCCGCGGTCCCCCAGGCATTTCTACAGAATCGCTGGTCATTTTTTCGTTTGTGCCGCTGGCTGAACCGCTGCATCAGATCAATTCTCCGCTTCATCGTTCCAGGGCATTGAAAAAACAATCCACCACAGTTTTTTAACAGTCTGCGACTCCGGTGTGCGATTCCAAGACTATACCGAAATTGAAACAGCGAAATGAGCGGCAAGCCACGCATTTTTTCGGCTTGACTGGCCGTGGTCCTTTCGTCACCTTCCCCGCCTTCGACCAACACACAAAACATCCACGGAGTCACCCAAACTATGAAACCTTTAGAGGCTGTTCTCGGAACTCTGGCTCCTGCCAAAAACACTCCAGCCCAGAAAACACCAGCTCCGAAAAGCAGTGGCAAAAATGCACGCACGCTCTTGTTTTTAACCGCCTGTTTGACGGCGGGATGCTTGATGCTAGCGCTGATCAGTCAGACCGGTTGCTCGGGCGGTCGTTTGGGGTCGTCAGCGGCCACAGAGCCAGCGAAGGCAGCCGTGGTGGGCTTTCTGGAGGCGATTCAACGCGGAGATGAGGAAGCTGCCAGTGGGATGCTCACAAAAGTAGCTCGCGCAAAAACTCAAGAAATGGGGCTGTCAGTGGCTCCGCCTGTGAACCCATCGGCCACCTACTCAATCCGCGACTGTGAGATGGTGGGTGACGCAGACGATCTTGTTCATGTGGGCACAGCTTGGACCGACACTGATTCCGATGGATTCACGACAACAGACAATGTTGTGTGGGTGGTTCGTTTGGATCCAGAGGGCTGGCGAGTGGTGGGCATGGCCATGCGGATCTTCGAGGACATGCCGCCCTTGCTCCTCAATTTTGAAGACCCCGAAGACATGATCACCAAACAAGAACTGGTGGCCCAGGAATTACACAAAAGGGCACAGGCGGCCGATGCAGAGTCGGCCGAGCCACGTACCGCTCGCGGCGAAAAGCCAGCTCAAAGCGTCCAGTAAGGGTCTCGTGAATCGGTTCGAAGACTCAGGACATCTATTCAAACGGCCCCAGACTCAATGGTCTGGGGCCGTTTTTTTTGGAGGCAGCCAAAAGCAAGCCTCTTTTTCGCTACAAGCGGCATATTCGCCCCAAAACACCCATTTTTTTCACGTTCTTGACAGTCAAACTCCCGGTGTTAGCCTAAACCCCCAGATTTCCCAGATAGAATCTCTTAGCCAACCGTCAGTGCTTGCTGGGGAGTGCAGCCGGTTGCCAAGGAGTTCTGCCTTGGGTTGATCTTCGAAATTGTTTGCTGAGGTCCGGTGGCCGTCCCGGATCGAGGTTGTTTCGTGACGGCTTTTAGGACGCATTGGCGTTTAAGTCTCTAACTGGAGGAATGTGATGAAGCGTTTTCTTGGATTTGCAGTTGCTATGTTCTTTGCATTGATTGCCATCGCCCTTATCGGCGGTGACTCGGGTGCTGTTGCTGGCCACGGTTGCCATGGCCGTAAGAGCTGCCATGGTAGGAAGCACCACGAGCGTCGCGAGCGTTGCCACGGTCGCAAGAACCGTTGCCACGGCGAGGCGGCTGCCCCAGCTTGCGAAAGCGGTTGCGGCGAGGTCAATGCATGCGGCGGTTGTGCCGGCGGTGCATGTGGCGGCGAGGGTGTGATCGTTACGGAAGGCGTTCCAACTGAGGTTGCCCCGGCTGCCCCGGCTGCCACATGATTTCCAAGAAGATTCTTCTTGGAAGAATTTCATTGTACAGCTGAGCCAACTTTGAAGTGCCTGCCCTGAGTCACAGGTTGTCGCGTCAGTTGAAGTAAGAAAAATGGGCCGGGCCTTCCTTCGGGAAGGCCCGGCTTTTTTCGTAGACCAACAGGAGCGTGGATGTCTCGTGGAACGTTCTGCGGCCGCTTAAAATTCGTCTTCCGTAAGCGGCCTTTCGGCAGCACCTCCACCAGACTGTCCGGCTTCGAGTGGGCATTTTCCAGGCTCCGGGCAACCCTTGCACCCACCTTGATCGCAGTGTTGGCACTGGCCCAGCATGCCTTTTATGGCCCGCTGCTGCCGCTTGTGTTCCCATGTTTTGGCGGCTTGCTCCATGACGCTCCACGCGTCATCAGTCGATGCATCCCAGCGGATCGTGCAGACACTCTTGTCGGTGTCGACTGTTATTTCTTTCATGATGCGTTTGACGGCCTCCTCGTTCCCGTATTTGAGTGAGGCTAACGCAACAAATCCTCTGACAACACTCTCGACGTCCGCCGCAGCCTCGTTGTTTTGCATTTCCAACTGGCCGCGATAAAACAATGCTCCCTTGTCCTCGCCAAAAGCAACACGAAAAGCTGAACAGGGCTTGAGTACAGGGCACCTGGTGTTTGGATCAACGGCCACTGCCCGTGCAATCAAAATTGATCCGGGGCGAGTGCGACCAGAGAGCATCGCGCTGGTTCCAGGGATTCCTTTCGCAGAACCGGCAAGCAAATCGATCGCCGCCTTGACGATGGTTTCCGTGCGACCAAGGACGATTACATCGTCCTTAAAAAATGCCCCCACTGCTGGCCCAGACCAGCCTCGCTGCCAGCCTTTGTGGGTCCAACTGTGCAACACATAGTCGCCGTACTGGCTTTTTTTATGATCAGTTGCTTTTTCCACCATCTTCGTCAGGAAGTCTCTTCTGGCATCCGCATGCACGATCATCACAGCATTCCGTTTGTCGGCGTCCATTCCGTATGCCGTGATGCCGTGTAGATCCTTGCGAGGATCCATGCCTGTCATGCCGGAAACCATAGCCATTACATGCTCGGAGTGCGGGTGCATTTTGACGGCCATCGCATACGCTCGCTGCATCACCGTTGATTCCCTAGCAGCGTCCATGTCGAGATGCATAATCCATTTGGAATCGGCCGCAACGCAACCCAGATCCAGTGGCCCAGCAACACCCTCGCGGCCCCAGTCGACGAACGCCACGACAGACGCCACTACCATCCAGACTCGGGACGTCCGCCCCACGCAACCCATGTTTGACATTAAAGTATCTCCAAATAAAAAACTCAAAAGGAACGCTTGGAAACGAAACCGCATTTTGTACGGGTTGACTCTGTGAGGTTACAAAAAAAGTTATCGAGGATGTCGCGCGCATTTTTCAGATCGCGACAGTCACAGGACGAAAGGAGACTCCAGTGGCGAAAGCCCTGCAATTGTTCTTCTGCGACCGACGTGTTTTTTATGGAGACACAGGCGATGGAGCAACCGGCGGGGCAGGCGTAGGCGGTTGCGCCAGTCGCCGTAGGAGTCGGCCTCGTCGGAGTGGAACAGGCTGTTGCGGGTCAGTCGTATCGTCCGGCCCTTCCGCGACTGCCGCCGCTCGGTCCGCTCGCCGCTTGGCCACTTCGTCGATCATGCCCCCCACCAAATCAATGATGGCATCGGTGGAAGGATCGCTGCGGATATCTGCTGGCAGGTTTGATTTCAACTGATCGAGTTTTTCTGCAGTGCCCGTTTTTTTATCTGGGCTCGAGGCTGTCTCTGGCACGGTGGGCTTGGCTCGATCCGAAACGACAGCGGCCGCCGAGGCTCGAATCGACCCGTCGAAGTTCACCTTTGGCTCTCCGAGCGATCCACCGATGAGAATCGAAAATGTCTTGCCTGCCAACGCCGCCAAAAGCGGTCGATCGGCGGGCATATCAACCGGCAATGGCAGCGATAGTTTGAGGTCCAGCGATTTGTCATCGAGCCCCACCGAGCCGCTGGAATGCACGTCCAGCCTCTGCCCGAGCTGCGTCAGTGGCACGCCAAACTCAAGTCCCTTGTGCCAGACACGTCGATCAGCCACACGAAACTCCACTGCAGACTCATCGGTAATTCGCACCGACGTCGGCAGTTGCATCCGTCCCGGCAGGGCCTTCAACATATCCTTCACCAGCGGCCCCGGCCCCAAGTTCACCTCGTGCATTTCAAGAAGGCCGGACAATCGAGCAGATTCTGGCGAGCCTACAGGCAGCGTCGCGCCATCCAGCCGCAGAGAAAATCGGCCGCTCGTGCGGGTGGCGTCGGCCATGGCCGGCACAATGTAGGCCAGCACGCCCTGTGCCACGCTTGCCTCCAGTTTTGCATCTCGTAGAAGCTGCACGGGCTGGACCGACCATTCGCTGAAACCCCCTGCCGCTGCCGGACCGAGGCTGGCATGGATATCGATTGGATCACTTGCCCATACCTCTTCGGCCCACGGTCCCCGGATTTTCACCACGACGCCTTCCAGATCCAAATGAAATCGAACTAGGCTGCGTGTAGCAGTCGGTGGGGGCATGGCAGGATCGCCAACTGTTTGTGAGGCAGATGTCTTTGAGCGGGGCATTGCGTTGCCATGCGAAATTGACTCGGGCACAAAAAGACCCGTCAGGTTGGAATCGCGGTTGGCATCAAAAACGATATCAGTCTCCAGGCCCTCCACGCGGAACCGGCCCAGATCTCCAAGCGAAAGGAGCATGCCCGCCAGGCCGTGGCTGCCCTGGATGCGTTTGATTGCCAGTGGTTGCTTCGCACCGTTTCGTGGAACGATTCGTACGTCTTCCAACACGATTGGGCCCGTCCAGCCAATCGTGGCCGCGCCGATCGAGACATCCGCTTTGAGCCCGGGCACAGCTCTGGCGATGAACTGCGAGATCCTCGTCGGATTGGAACACAACCAAGGCACGCTGCCGAGTCCGAGAAGGATTGCAACCAGACCTGCCCAGAGCGTGGTGCGAATCAGAGACGACATGCCATGCTTGAGTCCTGAGGTATCTGCTGGCGAGACCGATTCAAGTGACGGGCTATTTTGATGTGGGATTGGCATTGAAAAATGTCTCCTAAAAAGGCAAAACTGTTGCGATCAATCGTAACGCAGCCGCAGGCATTTGTCCCGTATTGCGATTGGGCCGGTGAACCCATCTTCCCAAGTGGACAGCGTTTTAAAGGCGTTCTTGTATATGGATCTTACGATCAGCCGACGGTTTGCCGATGACACCGCAGGCAGTTTGGCCCCACAGGACGACTCTACGAGCGATCATGTGGAGCTGGTTGTCAATGGACGGCTGGACACAGAATGCGCTGAGCAACTCGAAGCGGCCGTCGCTGAAGAACTGCGGTTGGGGCGGCACTCCATTCGACTGGACCTGACAGACGTCGGCTTTCTCAGTTCAGGCGGCATTCGAGTACTCTTTAATATTCACCGCGCTGCCAAAGCTGCAGGGGGAAGTTGTCTGATCAGTACGGCCAGCCACTCGGTCACCCGCGTGTTGACGCTCTCACGATTGGCCCCTCTCTTGATGGAGCCACGCGATCGGGTTCCTCCCGATGGCGCGGCGGGCACGGCTGCTGCGTCGAAGACACTCACGCACCAGAGCTCGCCTCGCCGCGTGGAACCACCAGCTTCTTTGGAGCGGAACGGCCGAATCGGACTGATTGGCTACGAACACCCAGGAGCCGTGCCACTGCGGGCATCGCTGTGGGGAAACATCGACGTGACTGCCGGTGATGGCGCAGCCCAAGCCCCGTGCGTGGCAATCTCACACAATGCATTCGGCCTAGGACTGGCTGCCTTTGCCGAGGAGGGAGCAGCAGCTGCCGGCGAGATGGTGGCCGCTTGCGGAGCGGTTTTCCTACGGCCACCGCGTCCATTCGCCACCGCCGATTCCCTCATTGGCACTGGCGACCTCGTGTCGGAGATACGGATGGCTGCAGGGCTCTCGTGGGAAGGACTTCCCCGTGGCCGTGCGGGCTTTGAGCCAGTCGATGACGAGCCCAGCGTGCGACTGGATGAACTGGCTGGCTGTCTGCTGGCTCGATCGCAGGCAAGCGCCATTGCCTTTGTGATCGTCGGCGAGGTGTACGGATTGGTTGGGGTTGAATTAATCAGACCTCTGGCTGATGCTTCGGCCCAAGATCATCCTCGCAGCGGGATCGCTGCGATTGCGGCTGGGTGGCTCTCGTTCTCTCGGGAGCCGGTCCATGGGAAACGCACCGCTTTGGTTGTGGGCGTGGCTGCCAAACAGCCCGATGAAAAACTCGCGCCGTTCCTGCGTTCGCTGGGCGCCAATGGCCCTGCTGGCCACGCGCATGCTGCTGTTTTCACGCATCGGCCGCTCAAGCGTGGCGCCGCCGATCTCACAGCCACGGTGCGAGATCTATCGACTTCCGGTCCGCTGGCCGTGGTGCATATTTTGGGCGACCCGCAGCCTGTGCTGGGCAGCGGACAGTCGGAGTTCGTGCGAGGGGCGTGTTGGTTTGCGCCGCTGGTGCTTCATGAGGGATCCGGAGAGCGATCTGAAGAGGGAGGTGTAGCGTGATCACATTGCTCTCTACGTGGTCGTTCGGAATCGCGCTGGGGTTCGTGGCGCTGGGGGTGTTCGTCAGCTACCGGCTGTTTTCGTTTCCAGACATCACCACCGACGGATCATTCACGCTGGGCGCTGTGGTCTCTACGGTGCTGCTGGTGGCAGGCGTGGATCCGGTCGTTGCCACGCTCGGCGGCATGCTGGCCGGCGCAGCAGCTGGCGTTTGCACCGGCACGCTCTATGCCGTGCTAGGAGTAGAGCCGCTCTTGGCGGGCATCCTCATGACAACGGCGCTGGCCAGCGTGAATCTCGTCGTACTCGGAAGAAGTAATGTGCCGCTGTCCGGCGTGACCACGCTCTTAGACCGGGTCGAAGTGATCCTGCTTCCAGTGGCACAACTCTTGGGATTTGACGCCGTCACAGCGGGCGAAGCAGCCCGGCTTGGCTGTCTTGTGCTGGCGGCCTCCGTCACGATCCTCTCGCTCTATCTCTTTTTTCGAACGCAGTTGGGCACCGCGATGCGGGCTGGCGGCGACACACCCACGATGGCCAGAGCGCTCGGCCGCCATACGGGCGCAATGACGATTGCCGGACTTGCGATTGCCAACTCGCTGACGGGACTAGCCGGATCGCTGATCGCGCAGTATCAAGGGTTCGCCGACGTTCAGATGGGCATCGGCATGGTAGTCTGGGGCATGGCCAGCGTGTTTCTTGGCGCAGCACTCGTGGGCCCGGCGCGTCTGGGTGGTGCGCTGATTGGCACCGTGGCGGGGAGCGTCACATTCCGGCTGCTCGTGGCCGCAGCACTCCGCGCTGGCCTCGATCCCGATTGGCTCAAATTCACGACGGCTGTTGTCGTTCTCACGGCGCTTGTTGCACCACGTTGTTTTGTCCGCCGCGATCAGACATCCCCTTCTCGCTAATGATTCCCAACATACCGCCCGGCCAACTCATGCTTGAACTCACCGATGCCACTGTCACATTTGCCGCCCCTGGTGGCCCCGTCGTGCGGGCTGTGGATGGCGTCACACTCAGCGCGCCGGCCGGTTCTTTTGTGGTGGTGATCGGCACCAACGGGTCTGGCAAGAGCACGCTACTCAACGCCATTGCCGGGACGGTGCGACTCAACTCGGGCAGCATGCGTCTGGCAGGCCACGCCATCACGCACTGGCGCGAAGACCAGCGAGCACGGCTCCTCGGACGGGTCTTTCAAGATCCTCGCGCCGGTACTGCCGCGAGCCTCACGGTGCTAGAGAACATCGCCGTGGCGGCCTGTCGCGGCCGACGAGCGGGCCTGAAGTGGGCCACCAATCGCGTGCTCCGCGCCGAGGCGGCCCAGCGACTCGGCGCAATCGTGCCAGGACTGGATGCCCGGCTGGATCAGCCCATCGGCTCACTTTCCGGTGGCCAGCGGCAGATTGTCTCGCTCGTCATGGCGACCTGGCACAGGCCCGATCTCCTCCTGCTCGACGAACACACATCTGCCCTCGACCCGGCTGCAGCTGATCGAGTGGTGCATGCTACAGCGACGTTGGTGCGAGAACATCAGCTCACCGCCTTCATGGTGACCCATTCGCTCAAACAGGCTGCGGCGCTCGGCGATCGATTGTTGCTTGTGCACCGCGGAAAAATTGCTCTGGATGTGCAAGGGGCTACCAAACGACGACTGACGGCCGATGATCTGGCCGCTCGATTCGATCGCTTGCGATGCGCCGACCAACTGGACGACACTGCGGCACAGACGCTCGCGGATTTGTACGTGTAAGCAGTTCTCGATAGAAACCTCAAACATGATCGGCACCATCTCCCCATGCACTCGAATCTGACCGCCGTGCTGCGTCGCTCGCTGCCCACCATTTTTCTGCTGGCTGGTGCATCGGCGTTGTTGTTGGCGACTGACCGTCAGTCGTCGGCTAGGGTATTGCCAGCCATTGCCGTACTCCAGCAGGTGAGTTCGACGGTGCTCGACGATGCCATCACTGGAATGCTGGCAGGCCTTGCCGAGCGAGGCTATATCGACGGGAAGACGATGACGGTCCGCCGGTTCAATGCCGAGGGAGACATGTCTCAGGGCAACGCTATCGCGAGAGAGATTGTTGGCGGACCATTCGATCTTGTGCTGACCTCCAGCACGCCCTCACTCCAAGCAGTCGCAACGGCCAATACCCGCGGTCGACTCAAGCACGTCTTCGCGGCGGTAGCCGATCCATTCTCGGCGGGGATTGGCCTAGACCGCTCCGATCCACTCATACACCCGCCGCATGTGGTGGGCTACGGCAGCCTTGCGCCGGTGGACGCGACGTTCCGGTGTGCTAGGCGGATCAACCCTCGGCTCAAGCGAGTGGGAGTGGCTCACAATCCCGCTGAAAGTAATTCTCGCCGTTTCATGGAGTTGGCCCGGGCCAGTTGTGCCTCCTCTGGCATTGAATTGCTAGAAGCCGCCGTGGAAAACTCCTCGGGTGTGATCGAGGCCATTCAATCTACAATCTCGCGGGGTGCCGAGGCCATCTTTGTGCCAGGCGATACAACGGTTATCAGTGCACTCGATTCGATCATCACTGCTGCTGGCAAGGCGGGCGTGCCCGTGTTCACCGTGAACCCAGGAGTGCCGGAGCGAGGCACGTTCTTTGATGTGGGATTCAACTTTCAAGAAGTTGGTCTGGCGGCCGGTCGACTGGCCGCCGATTTGCTCGACGGCACCGACCCTCGCACGGTACCAATCCGTGAAACAGCCCGCGAAATACCCCCTTATTTGCTCGTCAACCTGACCGCCCAAGGAGCGGCCCCCAACGTGTGGCGGGTGCCGGATGACCTACTGGAACAGGCCCGCATTGTGATTGATTCAAATGGGCGGCACAATCGCCCGACTGCGGTTCTCGCCGGTCCATTCACCGAACTCATGCCGTAACACAGGGGCTGTGTTGTTTTTCGGAGTGTGCGAAGGCAAACGTGCGTGTCCACCGGACGAATTCCACGATTGTATCCGAGAGCAACTCCCATGGCTTGATCTCCAACAGGCACTCGTGAAGGAATCACAAAATCTGATAGACTCTGACGCGTTCATATGCGCGGGCGTAACTCAGTTGGTAGAGTGCTAGCTTCCCAAGCTGGATGTCGAGGGTTCGAGTCCCTTCGCCCGCTCTTTGTTTTTATGGAGGACTCACGCAGTGAGTCTGTTTCGAGTTTCTACCCTTTAAGAGAGACCGTCGTTTATTCCTATGGCAAAAAAAATCCTCGCGTTGCTGACCAAAGCAGAGAAAATGTTTCTGGACTCAAGTATTGGCCAATCGCTGGCCAAGGCCACGCACGTCCAAGTGCAAGCTGCTGCCAAGCAGGCCCGCGTCCTTCGCAATAAGTGGCGTGACCTTCACGAAAGTCAGATGCGATCCACAAAGCGCACCGCCGGGGCGGCAACACGACCGACCAACGTCCGTTCGCTTGAAAAACACAATCTCTTTTCCGCCGCAGTCGTCCGTCTTGAGAAACGGCTGGCCGAATTGGCATCTCTGGTGACCAGTTCACCTATCTCGAAGTCGCTCGCAAAAAAAACCGTGGCTGCTTCAAAAAAAGTCGGCTTGGTCGCCAAGCGAGTGAAGATCGCCGCGCAGGCAAAGATCGCCCCGCGAGTGAAGATCGCCGCGCAAGCAAAGGTCGCCCCGCGAGCAAAGATCGCCGCGCGAGTCTCTGCGAGGGCAAGCCGAGCCGCAGTCCGGGCAGACCTGTCGGCTCTGTCGACCACGCAAGCGATCCAGTTTGATCGCGTCAAGCAACGATCGGCCCTCACCGCTGCCAAAGCTGGTCGCATCAAACAAGAAGGCCTTGGCGCCCGCAGGCTCGGTCACGCCGCATCGCGTGGCAAGCGCACTCAGGCCCGACGCGACATGCGATCCCGTTGAGCGGCGCCAATGAGAAGGTGCCATTCGTGAGGCTGCTGCCCGAATGTATGCGGCTGTCTCTAAAAGGAGCTGTCGGAAGTGCAGCAAGTGGACGGTCGTTTTAAAAAGGCAAGGCTCACGCAAGCGAAACCAAAAAGAGACGGGCAAGAATGTCCGTTCTGCGGGATGTTGGTTCTTGCCACGAGGGTCGCTTCATGATTGGCGTTGCCGGAATTGTACTGTCGCTGCTGCTGCTGATTTATCTGGCCTACCGAGACACCAGCGTGCTGATTCTTGCGCCTGTCTGTGCGCTGTTGGCTGTCATGTGTGATGGCAACTTGCCATGGCTCGCGGCGTATACGCAGATTTTCATGGGCAGCGTCGGGCAGTTTGTGAAGGATTATTTCCCACTCTTTTTACTTGGAGCACTGCTTGGAAAGCTGATGGAGGATTCCGGATGTGCGGCGAAGATTGCCAACGTGATTGTTCTGGCCGTCGGCGTCGAGCGAACCGTTCTGGCAATCGTGCTGAGTTGTGCAATCCTGACCTATGGCGGGGTTTCGTTGTTTGTTGTGGTGTTCGCTGTGTTTCCACTCTCGCGATCACTCTTTCGGGAAGCCACTATTCCTCGCCGTCTGATCCCCGCCGCCATTGCACTGGGCTCTTTCACATTCACGATGACGGCGTTGCCAGGGACGATGCAGATTCAAAATCAGATCCCGATGCAGTTCTTTCGAACGACATCGTTTGCCGCGCCAGGGTTGGGCTGTATCGGCGGAGCGATCATGTTATTACTGGGAATGCTGTGGCTGAACTCCTGCGTCGCAAGGGCTCGAAACAATGGTGAAGGGTTCGGGCCTCTGCTTTCGTCGGATGAAAGTTCCCCTGTCACTTCGGACGCGGACGCAAGCCGATCGCTGCCATCAGCCTGGAAGGCGTTCGCGCCCATTGTGTGCGTGATTGGGCTGAGCTTTCTGTTCTCGCAGTTGATCATCCCAGGGTGGGATGTGAGTTATCTGTCGGAAGAGCGGTTTGGGAAAACCGAACTCAGCAAGGTGGTTGGGCAATGGTCCACAATTCTGTCGCTATTCGTGACACTGCTGATCACAGGAGTGCTGCATTATCGATCCGTTGAGAAGCTCAGAGTATCGCTTTCGCTGGGAGCGAAATCATCGCTTCTGCCAGTGTTGAATACGGCTTGTGAGTATGGTTATGGCAATACGATTCAATCGTTGGCAGGGTTTGCAGTCGTCCAGAACTTTGTGACCGGGATCGCGCCAGCAAACCCGCTTGTGTCGGAAGCGATCGCAGTGAACGCGCTCGCGGCCATTACGGGTTCGGCTTCTGGTGGCCTGAGTATCGCGCTCAAAACCCTAGGGGAAACATATTACGATCGAGCAATTACGATGGGAATCGACCCCCAATTGCTGCACCGAGTTGCTTCGATGTCCTGCGGTTGTCTGGACAGTCTGCCTCACAACGGTGCTGTGATCACGCTGCTGCTCATTTGCGGCGTCACTCACCGACAGAGTTATCGTGATGTCGGTGTGGTGACGGTGATCTGTCCGCTGGTGGCCACCGCAGTCGTTGTGTTTCTCGGCACGGTGTTCGGTTCGTTCTGACTGTTCTGGAGTTCTCTTAACAAAAGGCTTCGCCCCCGCAGGTCTCTCAATTGCCTGGGGCTGGATTGGTGCCGTTTTTACGATAGTTCCACGGAGGTGTTGGATTTGGCTGGGCCCAGAGGCCGAGTTTTTGTGTCTGCGCCTGCGACTGCAATGCAGCGAGCGATGGATCGCTGGAATACGCTGCATAATGCCAGGCGTTGCCCGTGGCGATCATCTCTTGATTCACATCGAGGCCATTGACTGAGATGTGGCTGACCCAACGCCCGTAGCGATCTTTGCCGCTATCAGTTACGTCCACAGTTTTGCCAAACACCATCGCGGCCATGGCTTCCCGCGATACCGTGCCGAAATCCTGTCCCAGTTCAGGAGCGTCTATTTCGGCCATGCGGATTGTTTGCTGCGTGTTGTTGTTGTCGATACAGGTGATTGTGTCGCCATCGTGTACGCCGACCACTCGCCACAGGTGAGCATTGGCGGCACGACTGGCCGGGGGCTGAGGTGGTACGCCATTCGCTGGCAGCGATGGCACAGAACTGACAGGCTGTGCGGGCACAGATGGATCCGGCAGTGCATCCCGACTTGCTGGTACCCATTGCGTAGGTGGTGGCGAGAGGGAATTCGCTGGCAGCGCAGGAGATTGCGGTTGAGGCGGCACGGGAAACTGTTGCGATGGAAACTGCGCCGTTGCCGCCGCTGGTCCGGCAGAGTTGGGGGGCAGCAGCGGCGTGCCGCCCAAGGCATTGGCTCCCGCCGGAAACTGATACGGCGCGGGTTGGTAGCGAGCAGTAGTCGACGGAGGCAACGCATAGACAGGTGGTGGGATCGCTCCTTGAGTCTGATAGTTCCAGCCGTTTGCAGCAGGCTGCCCATACGCCTGCCGACGATTGACTGCCGACGGAGATCTTGTGGCAGCAGGTGTCGCTATCGACGGACCAATTGGATAGGTAAAGACATATGTGGGTGCATAATACATCGTCACTGGCCGGCCATCCGGGCCGACGGCCTGATAGGGTATCGCCTGTGGTTGCCATCCCTGAGGCATCGCGCCGCCTTGAACCACGGTGCCGGGCATGGCATGTGCCTGCGATACGGGCACCTGCGCAATTTTAGCGACACTGGGTTTGCCGTCGTTGTCGCCAGGCTTCGTTTGTGCGCCGCCAGTAGCCCACGGACTTACGGGATCAGCGCGGGCTGGCAGCACCACGGTTGCCACCAGTGCGATCGTCGCGATCCCTCCGGCAACCATCGCAGCGCAGCGCGCCGCGCCCTCGCGACTGCGCGCAAGAAAGAGAATCTGGTTCCGGCATCCGTGCCGCATACCTCACGCCCTCCTGGCGAGTCGCCCTGATCGCAAACCGACAGGGGGGTTTTAGACGCCCACCCCACCCCATTGCGATCGGAGTTTAGAGGGATTTCAGTCGAATGCGATTTCTCTATGCCGTACGCCTTGCCGCAACCGTACGGCCCGTCGGTGAACTCTGCCGGTCGTGCCTTTTGGAAGGCTCGGAGGAATGGCCTGTCTGGCTGATGGTTTTTCAACGTAGGATTGAGTTCTATGCATTTATTCGCCACAGTCCGCCTCGTTTTCGCGACGCTGGTCTTGCTCTCGATCCTCTGGAACAGTGTCTGGGAAGCGGCAGTCGCCGATGAGTTGGTCATTGCGCCCTTGGTTGCCACGGCCCGACGTGCCGGCCTGCGGTTGTTGGAAAGCGATCATCTCGTGCTGGCCACCGACAGGCCAGCACGCCAAGGCGATGGCGTCGAGGATCTGCCTCGCATCTTTGATGAGGCATTTGTGAGTTGGTGCGCTCACTTTTCGATTGATCCAGCGACGCGAAGCGGGTGGCGAGCATTCGGCTGCTGCATGGCTCAACGCGAGCTATTCATCTCGATCGGTCTTCTGCCGAAGGAAATTCCAGCCTTCAAAAATGGATACTGCGACCGCAACCGTTTTTGGCTCGTAGACCAGTCGAGCCCTGACTACCGACGGCACCTTCTCCTGCACGAGGGCGTGCACGCGTTTACAAGTACGGTGCGGTCGTTGAATACACCTCCGTGGTACACCGAGGGCATCGCCGAACTACTGGCCACGCACCGCCTCGTCGATGGCCGCTTCGAACCCACGCCGATCCCGCTTCGCAAGGGCGATGTTCAGCAACTCGGCCGCATCGAAAAGATTGCAGAACTCCGAGCGAATGGAGGAGTTCCTTTGCTTGCGGACGTTTTTCAAACACCTGCTAACGAGCATCACGATCTGACCGCGTATGCCGCGAGTTGGGCCGCCACGGCTATGCTGGCAATCCATCCAACCTATGCAGCGATGTTTGCCGCGATTGAAGCAGGGCCACTGGATCAGGAATTCGGAGTACGACTCCAGCGATCACGAGGTTGGAGCGAATCTCGTGCTGGGCGTGACTTCGATGCCTTCACCGACGAACTCGACTACGGTTACGATTTTTCAAGATCGGCGATCGACTGGTCTCTTGGAAAGCCGCTCGCATCACCGCAGCGAATCGTCGTTGACTCGTCGAGGGGTTGGCAGAATTCGGGTTGGTCGGTTGCGAAAGGGGAGTCCTGTTCACTGGCGGTATCTGGTCGCTGCACAATCGGAGTGCTGCCCGCATCCGCCGCCGCCGCAGGCACCAAAGACGCCCTTGCGCTTGAAAGTGAGGCCGCCGGCATCTCCCTGCGATGGTATCGGGGTCGACCGCTGGGCCGACTGCTTGTAGCGCAGTGGGCGCTCCTGCCCGGAGGTGAGGCCTCGCATCGTGGGTTCGTTGTTGTTGCTACGGGAGAGGATCGCACATTGACAGCCTCCGCCGATGGCGTTTTGTATTTCAAAGTCAACGATGCTCCTGGCGAATTGGCTGAGAACTCAGGCACGCTGAGCGTTGCCATAGCTCCAGTTCCAAGAAGCACGCCAGGGGACTGACTCATTTTCCTGACGTTGGTGGACGTAAACGCGGATTTCTTTCGCATTCCTCTCTCGGCGGCACTATGCGTGCGCCGCACACTCACCAGCGGACACGCTCGGCAGGTTGGTCTGGCCCATGAGCCACAAGTCGATGGAGCGAGCAGCCTCGCGGCCCTCGTGAATGGCCCACACCACCAGCGACTGCCCTCGTCGCATGTCGCCTGCGGCAAACACGCCGTCGCGACTGGTCTTAAAATCGCTGCCAGCTTTGACGTTGCCTCGAGGATCCAGTTCCAGCCCAAGGTCGGCGACGAGTCCTTGTTTTTCTGGTCCTACAAATCCCATAGCCAAGAGTGCCAGTTGGCACGGCCACTCCTGCTCGCTGTCGGCCAGTTCGCGAAACTTCTGCTGTCCATTGGCCGCATCGGTGTACCACTCAATCCGCACGCTTCGCAGCGCCCTGAGATGCCCATGCTCGTCGCCTAAAAATTCCTTTGTGAGAATCCCCCACTCGCGGCCGCAACCCTCTTCGTGCGACGTGGTAGTGCGCAGAATGATCGGCCACAGCGGCCAGGGCGTCTGGGCCGGACGCTCTGCGCGGCGAGGATAGCTCCCCACATCTGGTGGCTTGGGCAGGAGTTCAAATTGCGTCAGCGATGTGGCACCTTGCCGGTTGCTGGTGCCGTCGCAATCGCTGCCGGTGTCGCCACCGCCGATCACGATCACATGCTTTCCTGCGGCCACGATCTGGCCGTTCACCGTATCGCCAGCATTTCGCTTGTTTTGCTGCGGCAGAAAGTCCATCGCAAAATGGACACCCTTGAGGTCGCGGCCTGGGATCGGTAGATCGCGGCCAAGGGTAGCGCCGCCGGAGAGCAAGACGGCATCGTATTCGACGGTGAGCGATTCAGCGGGGATGTCCTTGCCGACGTTGACTCCACAGCGAAACTCAATCCCTTCTTCCTCCATCTGTCGGATCCGTCGCCAGACTCGCCACTTCTCAAGCTTAAAATCGGGGATGCCGTACATCATGAGCCCGCCCGGCCGATCAGACCGTTCAAACACGGTCACCAGATGCCCAGCCCGATTCAGTTGCTGTGCGGCCGCCAATCCGGCTGGGCCGCTGCCGACAACAGCAACTCGCTTGCCACTACGATCTGCCGGTGGCTCGGCCACCACCCACCCCTCGTCAAAGGCTCGGTCGGCTATGGCCATCTCGATCTGCTTGATCGCGACGGGATCTTCATTGATACCCAGCACGCAGGCCGCCTCGCAGGGGGCGGGGCAGACGCGTCCAGTAAACTCAGGGAAGTTGTTCGTGGCATGCAGACGCTGGCTGGCTTCGTGCCACTGATCGCGATACACCAAATCGTTGAAGTCGGGAATGATATTTCCAAGCGGGCAACCGGTGTGACAAAAAGGCACTCCGCAGTCCATGCAGCGGGCACCCTGCCGCACGAGTTCTTCTGCGGGCAAAATGGTTAGAAATTCGTTGAAGTGTTTCAGACGCTCTTGAACAGGCTCTTTGCCTGCGCTCTTGCGCTCATACTTCATGAATCCGCGTGGCTCACCCATAGACACATCCTTCTCCTAAATCGTTTTACCCAGCTCGCGTAGCTTGCTCGGATTTGGTGGCTGCCACCGTTTCGAGGGCTTTTTTGTAGTCGATCGGCATGACTTTCACGAAGCGATTCACCTCGGTGCTCCAGCGGTCCAGGATCGCTTGGCCGCGTGTGCTTTCCGTGTAGGCAACGTGCTTTTCAATCAGGTTCTTTACGGTTTCGATATCGCTGGATTCCAGCGGATCCAGCGTCACCATTTCGCGGTTGACCTTGGAGGCAAACGACCCACTGGCATCCCAGACATACGCGATGCCGCCGCTCATGCCTGCTGCAAAATTGCGGCCAGTCTCTCCCAAAATCACGGCGTGCCCACCGGTCATGTATTCGCAACCGTGATCGCCGATGCCTTCTACGACCGCATCGGCACCGCTATTGCGAACGCAAAATCGCTCGCCGGCAATTCCACGCAGAAAGAGTTCACCTCGGGTGGCCCCGTAGAGCACCACGTTCCCGGCCACGACATTGTCTTCCGCCGCAAATCGCGATTCTCGGGGCGGACGCACGATCACTCGGCCGCCGGAGAGCCCCTTGCCGCAGTAGTCGTTCACATCACCCTCCACTCGCACCGTCAGGCCCGGCACGCCAAACGCCATCAAGCTCTGGCCGGCCGTTCCCCGAAAGGTGATCTCAATGGTGCCGTCGGGAAGGCCTGCCGCGCCGTGCTTCCGCGTGATTGTGCTTGAGAGCACAGTGCCGACCGTGCGATTCACATTGCGAATCGGCAGGTCGAGCCTAACCCGTTTCTTTTCATCAATCGCCGGCCTGCAGAGATCCAGGAGCGTCGTCATATCGAGCGACCGCTCAATGCCGTGATCCTGCGCATCCTCATGATGCGTTTTCACACCAGACGGCACCTCTGGCTTGTAAAGAATCGCGGAGAAATCGAGCCCCTGTGCCTTCCAGTGATCGATGGCATCTTTGGTGGCGAGCCGATCAACGCGGCCAACCATCTCATTAATCGTGCGAAAGCCGAGCTTCGCCATCAGTTCGCGTATTTCTTCAGCCAGTAAGAAAAAGAAATTGACGACGTGTTCTGGTTGCCCAGTGAATCGCTTCCGCAGTTCCGGATCCTGCGTGGCCACGCCCACAGGGCAGGTGTTTAGGTGGCATTTTCGCATCATGATGCAGCCGATGACGACCAGCGACGCAGTAGCAATACCGTATTCCTCGGCACCAAGCATCGTGGCGATCACGACATCTTTGGCCGTGCGAATCATGCCGTCGGTCTGCACCACAATCCGGCCTCGCAGATCGTTCATCACCAACACCTGATGCGCCTCGGCCAAGCCTAGTTCCCACGGCAATCCTGCGTGCATGATCGATGTCTGCGGACTAGCGCCGGTGCCGCCGTCGTGGCCCGAGATCAAAACCACGTCGGCCTTGCCCTTGGACACGCCTGCTGCCACGGTGCCCACACCCACCTCTGACACGAGCTTCACGCTGATCCGTGCATGGTGGTTCGCATTCTTGAGATCGTGGATGAGTTGCGCTAAGTCTTCGATCGAATAAATATCGTGGTGCGGCGGCGGAGAGATGAGCCCCACCCCCGGCGTGGAGTGGCGGATCCTTGCGATCTCACGGTCGACTTTATGGCCAGGTAGCTGGCCCCCCTCGCCAGGCTTTGCCCCCTGCGCCATCTTGATCTGCAGTTCTTTGGCATTCACCAGATAGAGGCTCGTCACGCCAAACCGGCCGCTGGCCACCTGTTTAACGGCCGAGTTTTTGCTGTCGCCCGAAGGCTCAAGCTGATACCGCACCGGATCCTCGCCGCCTTCGCCTGTGTTGCTCTTGCCACCGAGGCGGTTCATGGCAACGGCGAGCGTTTCGTGGGCCTCCTTTGAAATCGATCCGTACGACATCGCACCCGTGGCAAACCGCTTCACGATCTCCGTGGCAGGCTCTACCTCATCCAGCGAAACCGCCGCCGCGGCCGGCTTGAAATCGAGAAGGCCTCGCAGCGTGAGTAGGTTTGTCTGCTGCTCGTCGATCAACTGCTGATACTGTTTAAATTCCGAACGGCTGTTGATTTGAGTTGCCTGCTGGAGCTTTGCCACAACGTCAGGCGAGAGCATGTGCGACTCACCTTTTCGCCGCCACTGGTAACGGCCGCCCACGTCGAGTTCGAGCATCTGCGGCACACTTACACGAGGCCATGCGTGCTCGTGGCGGCGGAGCGTTTCCTTGGCCACGCCTTCGAGGCCAATGCCACCAATGCGGCTGGGGGTGCGAGTGAAGTATTCGTCCACCATCGCTGAATCGAGGCCAACTGCTTCAAAAATCTGCGCCCCCCTGTAGCTCTGCTGGGTGGAGATTCCCATTTTGCTCATCACCTTGAGCAGCCCCTTCGCAGCGGCCTTTGCATAATTCTTATGGAGCTTCTCGCGTGGACAGTCGGCTCCGATCATCTGCTCTGCCTGCATCTGATCGATCGTCGCAAACGCCACATACGGATTCACAGCGCCTGCGCCATAGCCTGTCAGCAGGGCGAAGTGTTGCACCTCGCGGGCTTCTCCTGTTTCCACGACGATGCCGCAGCGAGTGCGAGAACCCTCGCGCACAAGATGGTGGTGCACGCCGCCGGTCGCCAAAAGCACCGGAACAGCCGCCATCTCCCGGCACACGCCCCTGTCTGAAAGCACCAGAATCGTAGCGCCTTCTTGGATTGCCTGCGATGCTTCGCTCCGCATGCTATCCAGCCTCGCCCGCATACCGGCTGCGCCTTGGCCTGCCGGAAACACTGTGGAGATGGTGCGAGCCACGAGGCCAGCCTGTGCCAGCGATTTGATGCGAGAGCACTCGGCATTGGTCAGTATCGGCGTCTCCAGCCGCAACAGCCGACACTGTTCTGGCTTTGACTCGAGCAAATTGCCTTCGGAGCCGATCGTGGTGACAAGCGACGTAATGATCTCCTCCCGAATGCCATCCAGCGGCGGATTGGTCACTTGAGCAAAGAGTTGTTTGAAATAGTTCGCCAGCAGTTGTGGGCGGTCGGAAAGCACGGCCAGCGGCGTGTCGTTGCCCATCGATCCAATTGGCTCTGCAGCATCGGTTGCCATCGGCGCCAAAATAATGCGGAGATCTTCGAGCGTGTAGCCGTGGGCCCGCTGCAGTTCGAGCAAACTCGAACGCTCGCCCGCAACGCCAGCGGCCCGCCATGGGTCGACAGCGTGGGGAGAACCATTGCCGTTGGTATGCGGTTTGTGAATGGGTTCCTGCGGTTGGCTGGCTGCGACCGCATCCCGAGGTAAATCGCGGCGCATTGCAGCAGGTTCGACTGCCCGCGACTGCGACATCGCGGCAGCGGCAGGCAGATCGGGAAGCGAATCGAGCCGCACCTGCTGCGCGTCGAGCCATGCTCGCCATGGCCGTCCACCCGCCAACCGCCGCTTGATCTCATCGTCCTCGACGATCCTGCCTTCCTTGGTGTCGACAAGAAACATGCGGCCAGGGCGCAGCCGCCCCTTCCGCACAACATCGGCTGCTGGCAGATCGAGCACCCCCGCTTCGCTGGCCATCACGACAAGTCCATCCTGCAACTGCCACCAGCGTCCAGGTCGCAGGCCGTTGCGGTCGAGCGTGGCACCGATCCGCACTCCATCGGTGAAGGCCAACGCCGCTGGACCATCCCATGGCTCCATCAGGCAGGCTTGATATTCGTAATACGCCTTCAGTTCGTCGGACATACTCTCGTGCCCACTCCATGGCTCTGGAATGAGCATGCTCACGGCCTCTTCGATCGACCTGCCACCGAGCACGAGGAGTTCCAGCACGTTGTCGAGCGTTGCCGAGTCGCTCCCGCCGGCCCGCACGACCGGCTTGATTTTCTCCAGATCTGGCCCGAACACCGGGTGGGCCAGCATGCTTTCCCGTGCGTGCATCCAGTTGATGTTGCCCCGTACCGTGTTGATTTCACCATTATGAGCAATGAATCGAAACGGATGCGCAAGATCCCAGGTCGGAAACGTGTTGGTGCTGTAACGCTGGTGAACGAGGGCCAAACCGCTTGTCATCCGCGGATCAGACAGATCGGAATAATAGGTGTCGACCTGATTGGCGAGCAGCAGTCCCTTGTAGACGATCGTTCGGGACGAAAGGGAGCAGATATAGACAAACGTCTGCTCGACGAGCCCCAGTTTGCTCAGTTCGATTCCAAATCGCTTTCGCAGCACGAAGAGCTTCCATTCAAAGATATCGCGTGGCGTTTTCTTGCCGCGTCCGACAAATGCCTGCCGCACGATCGGTTCAGACTCGCGGGCTGTGCTGCCGATGAGGCTGTTGTCGACCGGGACGGTCCGCCAGCCCAGAAACTCCTGGCCTTCCTCGCGACAGACCTTCTCAAAGAAAGCCTCGGCGCTCTCTCGCTCCTCGGTTGACGGTGGTAGAAACACATTGCCAACGGCCCAGTCGCCCGGGGCTGGCAGCTTGATGCCGGCCTGTGGGGCAACCGCCGCAAAGAATTCGTGGGGCATCTGTACGAGGATGCCAGCGCCGTCGCCCGTGAGCGGATCGCAGCCGCTGGCCCCTCGATGCGTGAGATTTTCGAGCACTTCCAACCCCTGTCGCACGATTCGGTGGCTTTTGCGGCCGTGCATGTTCACAACAAAGCCCACCCCGCAAGCGTCGTGCTCGTGGGTGGGGTCGTAGAGTCCTTGGGCGGGAGGCAGTCCGCGAGAATGCGTCATGAAAGACTCGTGCTACTCAAAGGGGCGGGGACGGAATGTGGAAAATAGGGAAGACAAGACAAGCTCATTCGAGGGCGGTCGCCGTCGCTTGTGCGACATCAGGCTGACTCACAACTGCAGGCATCACAGGACCGTGGGAGTGGCCTCGCAGCAGTTCCACAAATCGTTGAACAGTGGGGGCCATCGCCTTGCCGCGCGGGTGGATAATGCCGAGCGGTCGCACGAGTTTATTGCCGCAAATCCGCACGATGCACAACGTGCCGGCGGCCAGTTCGCGGCCGACGGTTGGTTCAGGAAGCAAGGCCACGCCCGCATCGATTTCCACAGCTCGCTTGATTGTTTCGATATTGTCGAATGCCATCACCACGCGTGGCTCAACACCATGCGACGCGATAGCCCGATCCAGTTCGTGGCGGATAACGAGATCGGGATCGAAGCTGACCATCGGCTGCCCGTCCAGTTCTTCCAGCGACATCTGCACTCGACCAGCAAAAGCGTTGCTTGGCGCGCACACCAGTACAATTGGTTCTTCTCGCCACGGCTCAGCCTCGATGGTGCGAGTGCTACGAGGGTAGCTCACGAGTCCCACGTCGGCCTGTCCATTCTCAACCGACTCGAGCACCCGTTCAGGATGCAGGTATTCCAGTCGCACGTTGGCCTTTGGGTAGCGGCTCATAAACTCTTGCATCGCGCGGCTCATGTGATGCAGCCCAACGGAATAGATAGCGGCCACACGCACGCGGCCAGCCACTTCCTCGTGCAGCGTCCGTACCTCGTCTTCCAGCAATTCATAACGGGCAATAATTTTTCGACACCCGTCGAAAAAAACCTGTCCCTCGCGAGTGGCTGCCAAGGGTCGCTTGGATCGCTCGATGAGTTGGACTCCGAGCCGAGCCTCCAGTTGGCTGACCACTTGGCTGGCCCCCGACTGCGAAATGCCGTTCTCCTCAGCCGCACGGGAAAAGCTGCGGCGAGCAACGATATCGCAAAAGATTTGAAGAGATTTCAAGTTCATGGGATTCCGCCGCCTGACGGCTCCCTCATAACGAAGATCAAAGAAAATAGGCCGTCAAAACCATGTTAAAGACAAGAGCGTCAAGATGAGTAAAACAGATAGTTCCATCATGTATTATTCGGTAAACCGATACATCCTATCTCTCTTGGAACCCCCGTCAAGCGGCCTAGAATAGGGCCTAAAAAACGTGCAAAGCGGCCTCAACTGGCGTCGGAAACCGATGAGAGGTTGAAATCTTTTACGATCAGCGGGGGCACATGCATGGGCATGGCATTTTCGCCCCCCAACACCCTCTGCCCAATGCCCGAGGCGACCATGTTTTTGAGCACCGTGGCTGGTGATTCGTTGAACCGAAAATTCTTTACAGGACCGGCCAGCTTGCCATGAACGATTGCAAACGTGCCATCCCGAGTCAGGCCTGTGTGGAGCAACGTCTGTGGCTGCACCATCCGCAGATACCACAGCCGAGTGATCAGTACGCCATCCTCCACCCGACTAATCAGTTCCTCCAGCGTCAGACCGTCGCCGGGCATGATGATATTGCCTGGGCTGGGCTGGGCTTTAATACCCTGCTTCAAAGCCCAGAATCGACCAACGTGCATGGCCTTGAGAACGCCTCCCTCGATCCACGGCGTGCGCACAAGTGGTAGGCCGCCGTCGTGCGTGCCGCACGGTGCCTCGGGGCATAGCGGATCGCAGACAAGCGTCGCCTTGTCTCCAAATAGATGCGAACCGATGGGGTCACGGCGGTCAGTTCCCGGCTTTTCCAAACTGGTTTCATTTGAAAACAGGCTATTTAAAAAGCTGCGGCCCTCATCAAAACTACGGCGGTCCAGGTTCTCAACCAGCAGTGCAAGCAGATCTCGCACTGCCGCAGACTCCAAGACAACAGTCGTGCGTCCAGCAGGTCGTTCGGCAGGGTTTCTGGAATCAATCGCTTTTCGAATGGCTTGCTCGGCTATCCGAGTCAGATCCAGATTGTGCGCATGAGTCACCTGCGTGCTGGCCCAACCGGAGCCGTTGCCTGTGAGGGTGCGAGCCGTCATGGAAAAACCCACTGATGTGTGCGGTTGATGCACAAAAAGGCCGCAACTGTTGGACAAGGCCGTGGCGCCCACTCTGCGTATAAGATAGGCCGCGCTTTCAACTCTGGCGGCGCGCGCCTGCTCGATGACCGGTCGCATCCAGCCAATTGTGTCGGCTGGCGTGGCAGCCGCAGTGGGCTCGGCCCACATGATTGGCTCGTCGTAGTCGGCGGGCTCCACCGGGGGCAAATGTTCGGGGTCCTTCGGCACCAGCCGTGCTAAGGCCTGCACCTTTTCCACAGCCTCCCGAAGCGCAGCATCGCTTGTTTGGTTTGTTGAAATCGAAGCTGACCGCTGTCCGTAGCTAACAGTCAGGTGGATCGCGATGCGGTTGGCGATGCTGTTGGAAGTGATGTCGTTGTTGGCAGACCTCAGATGCTGATCCGCAGCCACAGCCACTCGCACTTCGGCCGAATCGGCCTGCACGAGGCCAAGCACTCGCTGGCAGAGCACCTTCGATTCATCTGGTGTGATTCCGACTGGCATCAGCCCCATTGTCCGAGTTTCCCGCCATTGCAATTGCCGTTGCTCGCAACCGTTTTGTTTCCGGCCTCGTCACTCGTATTCAAGACGTTTATTTGTCGAAATCTGGCCGGTACAGCCCCATGCGACACTGGTGCTGCCTGTCCGGGTTGACCCTTGCCGCAATTAAAAGCCCCGCCGAGTTCATAGGTTTTCTCACCTCCGAGCCCGTCGCAGGCGTTCCAGAAATCAACCGAGTTGCCCTGATACGCGACGTCGCGGTACATCCCAACGAGCTTTCCATGGTGAATCTTGTGAAAGACCTGCCCTGTAAATTGAAAGTTGTACCGCTGCTGGTCGATGCTCCAACTGTTGTTGCCTTCGATGTAGATGCCGTCTTCCACGCCGGCAATCAGATCCTGCACGGTGACCGACGGATCCGGTCCCGGCTTGAGTGAGATATTTGGCATCCGCTGAATCGGAAAGGCTTCAAAACTGTCGGCATAGGCGCAGCCATTGGAACTGGTTCGACCGATCCATGCCGCCTGCCCGAGAGCCATCTGAAAGTTTCGAAACACTCCGCGGTCGATAATGGCAAATTCTCGGCCTGCAGTCTCGACGCCGTCGTCGTCGTAGGCGATTGTGGAGAGGCCGTTGAGGGCGGTGCGGTCTGCCCCAATCGTGACGTGTTCGCTGCCGTAGCGGAGCGTATCCAGCTTGTCAGGCGTACAGAACGATGTGCCAGCGTAGTTGGCCTCAAAGCCCATCGCCCTATCCAGTTCGGTGGGGTGGCCGACGGTTTCGTGAATCGTGAGCCAGAGATTGCTCGGCGCGATGACGAGATCGAGCTTTCCCGCGACAACCGACGGAGCAACCATTTTTTCACGGGCCTGTTCGACGGCGAGCCTGGCGTCGCCAATGCAATCCAGATCGCGAAAGTATTCGTAGCCTGCCCCGCGAGGCGGCGAGAAGCTGGCACGCGTTGCAAACTCGTTTTTTCTCGGATCAGTTACCGTGACGCTTGCACCAGGAAAGATCCGCACTCTTGACTGTTCAATGTGGCTGCCGAATGTGTTGGCCAGCCACTTGCGTTCTCTCACTTGCGACAGATGTGAGGAGCAGAAAGTTGCACCGCTGCCAGTCGCGGCCTGATTGATAGCAAGTAATCGCCCGATTTTTTCCTCCAAGGCAACTGCAAATGGATCGACTTCGATGGGTTGTTCCCAACGGCCATTAAATGCCGGTAGGATTTCAATCTCCACGGGCCGCCGCCGCCAGCCACCTTGGGCGCGGGCGATCGCCACGGCACTCTCCGCCAGTTGCACCAAGGATTCTTCACTTCTGTCGTCGCTGGCGGCAAAGCCCCAAGCCCCGTCAACGAGCACCCGCACGGAGCATCCAAACGTCGATTCCGCGACAACCCCCTGCACCATCTGCTCTCTGGCAAAGAGCGACTCCGAGTCGGTCTGCATGATGTGAAAATCTGCAAACGACGCGCCCAGGGAAGTGGCCTTGTTCAGCGGGATATCAGCCAGACGGATGAAGTGATCGTTTACCGATGCCGCCTCGGCCATCGACCGCTGCCACCGGTTGGCGATCAGCGAAAGCCCTGCGGCAGTCGTTCGCTTCATCCAATCGCGTCTGTTCATGTGTGAGCCCGCACTGCCGTAGAGAGGCCAAGCGTGAAGGTTAGGAGATTCACCGGCACTTCGCAAACGAGCTTTCTGCTATTCCGGCGTCTGTAACACGCAGGGATCCTCCTAGGGGCCCCACTGCTCAGCCATCCCGCAATCTCGGGCCAAGGCCGAAGTCTGGCGATGGCACATCTGCGGCAGGGGCTTGCTATACTCTTCCCTCTTCTGCCACTACTATTTGTGAGTCGGATGCGTTCAGAGGATTCACCGCTTCCAGTCGCACTCGCAACCACGTTCTATCCTGGCTCGCGCAGGGTCACGCAACAGACGCAAACACATGACGCCTTCCCCTTACCAGCCGACGCCGTACGAGCACCAGCAGATCAGCGAGATCGCGGCATGGAAAAACAGGCGCCCCAGCATCCTCTCTGAATGCATCGACGCATTCACGTCGCCGATCACGTGGGTCGTTGGGTATTTTGTGCCCCGTGCCGTGGTGACAAAATTCGTCACGGCAATGGAAAGCATTGCCGCAAAATCTGATTCGGTAAGAGAAGTGGCGAAATGTGCTGGCGTCGCCGATATTCGCGAATTAAGCGGGCGCACGCTGGAAGAGTGCGATGCGATCGCAAGCACATTCAGCGCCAAGGCAGAGTTGGTTGCCTTGGCGGAAGGCGTGGCGCTCTCGCTTGGCGGCCCTGCGGTGCACATTCCGGGCCAGTTAATTTCTTCGCTCCGTTCCATTGCACGCATCGCACACTGCTACGGCTATCCGCTCGATCGGATTGTGGATCAGGCCATTGTGATTGATATTCTAGAAATCACGTCGGTCGAGGATTGTGTTGAAAGACAAAAGCTTATTCAGATGCTTCACGAAGAGATCGACACCGGCCATCACAGCTTGGCCCGGGAGGGTGATCTCATCACCCACACCAGTCGCAATATGGCTGCGAAAGATACGGTCGATCTGGTCTCTCGGCATCTGGTCGACATCGTTCCGGTAGTGGGTACAGCCATGTCGTTCCTTTTCGATAGCAGCTTTATGCACTCCGTTGACGACACCGCTCGCCGAGTTTTTCAGGAGCGATGGCTCCGGGATAATCGGGGGATCGGGCCAGTCGTTGCCTCCCCAATCACTTCGCAAAAGAGCAGTCTTGCGGAGATGAGTCTGGTTGTTGGACAAACCCTTTATTGTTTCGGCAGCGTCGTCGGCTTTACGGCAACGCTCCCTGGCGCCCTGATTGCGAGCCTTGTGGGACGAGGGCCCAAGGCGGCCGTATTGGGTGCCCGTCACGGCACTAGGATCGCTGTCGCCGATGCCCGCGATTTTTTAGCCGGCACCAACAGTCTGTTTCGCCCGGAAGCAAATAGTTTTGATGGGCATGCCCCTGGGCAGCAGCCCACGCCAGCCTCAATCGCCGCTTTATAGACCGCAAGCATAACTAGACTGCAAGGACAACTCGCCACGTGCCACCGACCACTCAAAAAAACAACCCGCAAAACAAAGCGATTCAAAAGGCCGACACCCTTATTGAGGCCCTCGGTTGGATCCGCAAGTTTCGCGACACAACGACCGTGATCAAGCTCGGTGGTAGCGTTGTCGAACATCCAGACTCGCTACGGCACCTGCTTGTCGACATTGTGTTTATGTCTACCCTCGGTATGCGGATCGTTGTGGTTCACGGCGGCGGCAAGGCCATCACCCGTGCCATGGACGAGGCGGGCATCCAGCCCCGCTTTGTGCAAGGCCGGCGATACACCGATCAAGCCACGCTCGACATTGTTGAGAAAGTGCTTGCCACGGACCTCAACCACGAGCTCGTTGCGAGGATTGAGGAATACGGCGGCCGCGCCATGTCGCTGAATTTCCTTTCCACCAATGTGCTTTTTGGCGAGAAGCTGGTACTGGAAGGCGCCGATGGCGAGCCGATTGATTTAGGCCACGTGGGCGAGGTCACGCGGGTGGATCGACTCACAATCGACAACCTCACCTATGCCGGGCAGGTGCCCGTGATCCCATCGATGGCTCTCGCCGGCGACGGGACGAAGCTCAACGTGAATGCCGATACGGCTGCGACCGCCGTAGCCGCTGCGATTCGCGCTGAAAAAATGGTCGTCTTAAGCGACATTCCAGGCGTGCTGAAGGACGTCAGTGATCCGAATAGTCTCGTGCATTCGCTCACCGCAACCGAGGCCAGACGCATGATCGCCGATGGCACTATCGCCGCAGGCATGATTCCAAAAATTGAGGGCTGCCTCAACACGCTGGAGCAGGGAGTCAAGAAGATCCATATCATTGACGGCCGGCTGCGGCATTCGCTGCTTCTTGAAATCTATACCAACAGCGGTGTTGGCACGGAACTCATCCGCGATGATGCTGTGGCGTCAAACTCCCACGGTGCCCCTGTCACGGCATCTGCCCTCGCGGTTTCTGGAGCCGCTCTCTATGGCCACGATTGATACGAATGCTGTCGCTGGAAAGTCCGCTGCCATTGGCGCAAAGACGCAGGCAGTGATCGACGTCTTCGATCGCTATGTTGTGCCAAACTACAGACGGTTTCCTGTGTGCCTCGTGCGGGGCCAAGGCTCTCGGGTGTGGGATGCCGAGGGCGCGGAGTATCTTGACCTTTTTCCTGGTTGGGGCTGCAATCTCCTGGGGCATTGCCCCGAACCGGTTGTGCGCGCTGTGCAGGAACAGATGGCGGCACTGATCCATGTACCCAATACGTGGTACACGCAGCCGCAGGGGGAGTGGGCCAAGGCGCTCTCGGAACGGTCATTTGGTGGGCAGGCTTTTTTCTGCAACTCTGGTACCGAGGCCAACGAGGCTGCCATCAAACTCGTTCGGCTTCGCACCGACGGCAAGCGATACAAGATCATCACGTTTCAGGGGGGCTTCCACGGCCGCACGATGGGCAGTGTGTCGGCCACAGCTCAGCCTAAATACCATGAGGGATTGGGGCCCATGGTGGCTGGTTTTCAATATGCCCCACACGGTGATCTGGATGCGGTTGAAAAACTGATCGACGAATACACCGGTGGAATCCTCATCGAACCGATCTTAGGCGAGGGAGGCGTTGTGCCCGCCCCCCCGGGCTTTCTGGAGGGACTGCGTCGCATTGCCGATCAGCGGGATCTGCTGCTAGTGTTCGACGAGGTGCAGTGTGGCTGCGGCCGTACGGGCAAGTGGTTTGGCTACCAGCACTTTGGCGTGACGCCCGATGTGATGACGCTGGCCAAGAGCCTCTGCGCAGGGGTGGCAGGCGGCGCGATGCTCACGACCGTGGAACTCGCCAAACACCTGCGGCCAGGGATGCACGCAGCCACGTTTGGCGGCAATCCGATTGCCGCGGTTGCCGGCTTGGCGGCGATTGAGATGATCGAGCAGCAGAATCTCCTCAATCACGTCGATGCCGCAGCGGCTCTTTTCCGCACGCGACTGGAGTCGCTCAAAGCACAGTGCGATGCGGTGCGAGGCGTGCGAGTCATTGGTATGATGATCGGTATAGAGCTTTCGATTGATGGTGCCGCTGTCGTGCAGGCATGCCTTGAAAAAAACCTCCTCGTCAATTGCACGCAAGGCCGCGTTATTCGGCTTCTTCCGGCGATGACCATCTCTCCGGCAGATGTTCACGAAGGCTGCGATAAGCTCTCTGACGCCATCCTTGAAGTTGCCTCTCGAAGCTAACCGAATCCTTTATGCGTCATCTCATTGTTCCAGAAGATATCTCTGCCTCAGAGATCGAGGCGATTTTTGCCGTCTCGCAGGACCTGCAAGCCAAATATAACGCCGGCCGCCGGGACGCGCTGCTTCCTGGCCGCGTGTTGGCGTTGGTGTTTGAGAAGCCGAGCCTCCGCACTCGGGTGAGCTTTCAAGCGGCGATGGTCCACCTTGGTGGTTCGAGCGTTTTCCTCGGTGAAGACACAGGCTTTGCTGGTTCGCGGGAGAGCATCGCCGACTTTGGCCGCGTGCTTAGCCAGTACGTCGATGCAATTGTCTGCCGCACAAAGTCTCACGACACGCTTGTGTCGCTGGCCGCTGCCTCCAGCGTGCCGGTGATCAACGGCCTCAGCGACTACTGCCACCCATGCCAGGCATTGGCCGATATCTACACCCTCCGCTCGCACGTGGGGCGAGTCGCTGGCCGCACGCTGACATTTGTTGGCGACGGCAATAATGTGGCTCGTTCACTCGCGATTCTCTGCGGCCAGTTGGGCATGCGGTTTGTGTTGGCCTCGCCGAAGGACTATCGGTTTGACGCACTATTTCGCGCACATGTTCAGCAGATTCTGCCGAATGCTGAAATCGTAGAAACAACCGATCCGATAGCAGCGGTGGAGGGCGCGGCTGTTGTCTACACCGACGTCTGGGCAAGCATGGGCCAGGAGCAGGAACGAGCCAAGCGGATGGCAGCTTTTGCCTCTTTTCAGGTGAATGAAACCCTCATGAAGCGATGTCCGGATGCAATTTTCATGCACTGCCTGCCCGCCAGGCGGGGCGAGGAAGTCACCGATGCCGTGATTGACGGTCCGCAGAGCGTTGTGGTCGAGGAGGCCGCCAACCGCATGCACGTTCAAAAAGGCCTCTTGGCTTGGCTCCTCGCCAGATAGAAACCGTTTGCGTGATCTGCAACGCGACGGTGACTTACTTTTTATCCAGCACGATTGAGGCGGAGTTGATGCAGTAACGCAGGCCAGTCGGCGGCGGGCCATCGTTGAACACGTGCCCCAGATGGGCTCCGCAACGTCTGCACGTCACCTCTGTGCGACGCATGAAATGTGAAACATCTTCGTGTTCGGCAACCGTCGTGCCCTTCACTCCGTCGATCGGACTTGAAAAACTGGGCCATCCACACCCACTTTCGAATTTTTCATTCGACTTAAAAAGCGGTTCGCCGCAGCAGATGCAACGGTAGATGCCAGGGGTAGTGGTATCCCAATACTTGCCAGTAAAAGCCCGCTCGGTGCCTTTCTTCCGCGCGACCTCGAATTGCTCGGGCGAAAGACGCTTGCGCCACTCGGCGTTTGTCTTGGGCAGATCCTCATCGGCCACGCGACCGGCAAGGGCTGGATTGGCTGCAACAGCGGGATCGGTCGGGGGTTGCGTTGGAGACTGCGTCAAATCAGGTTGCGTCGGGTCAGTGGGCATGGCGGCGGCTCCGGAAACGGGATCTGCGGCGTGGACGATCTGCAACGGTGCAGATTGGTTGGACCATGTGGCCAGAACGATGGCAAAGCACCCCACGATGCCGCCGCACACAACACACACCAAACGCAGGAGAGTCGTGGGCTCTGCCTGCGAGTCAGAGCGTTCTGTCGGGGATCGTCGGTGTCTCGTTTTCATAGCGTGTATGCGCCTATGGTCCGATCCATAACGCCGTCCTACTTTGGACGCGTTTTGGGCTCGTAGGGATGGTTTCGCTTCCGAATGACCTCGGCCTTTACGATCGTATCCGGCGGCTGGCCGCTGACCAGAGGCCCCTCGGTGCGATTGAGTTGAGGAAGCACGTCAAAGCCCTCAATCACACGCCCAAATACAGTGTGCTTGCCGTCCAGGTGTTCTGTGGGTCGGAACGTAAGGAAAAACTGTGAGCCACCCGTGTTTTTGCCCGCGTGGGCCATCGAAAGCGTGCCCAGAAAATGCTTTCTGGCACCCGGTGCTTCGCACTCACAATCGATCACGTGCCCGGGGCCTCCCGTGCCCGAACCAGTCGGATCACCTCCTTGTGCCATGAAACCGCCGATCACGCGATGGAAAGGAGTGCCGTTGTAAAAACCCTTCTCCACGAGGGCGATAAAATTAGCCACACTGTTTGGCGCCTCGTTTTCAAATAATTCGATGACGATAGGACCCTTCGATGTTGTCATCTTCACGCGTGGCAGATCGTCAGCGGCAGCCTCGGCCTTCCGTGTGAGCATCTCCGCGTCTACCTTTGGCCGTTCCGTCTGAATCGCCTGCTCAAGCCCGTCAACCTTTGACCGATCAATGCCCGCCGCGATAGCTTTTTTCAAGAAAATGGTGGCCTCATCAAGTTGCGAGAGCGAGATCGCCGCAGTGGCACCCATGAGCATGACGTCGCCGCTGGCCGCGCCAGCCGTGCTGAGCATCTCAGTCAACTTGATCGCCTTGAAAGGATCGTCGACTTTGAGTGCAGCCGCGACCACCGCACCGCAGATTTGTTGGGCATCAGGGTTACGCGGCTCGATCATCGCCAGTGCAAACGCAGCTGTTTCCAGCCGCGAACTCGTGGTCTGTGCCTGATCCTTTGTGATGGCAAACTTTGCCTCGACGGCTTTTTTATCACTCCCCGGTTGCTGGTATTCGGCCTGCAAGACGGTCATCTCGCCGACGAGTCGTTTCATCTCTTTGCTCGCGGCGGCAAACTCTGCTTGGGCGTGGGCAGGGGAAATTTTGGTTTCGACAACGGGCGATTTTACCACTTGGGCATTGGTAGGCGTGGCCGCTGCACCGATCACCAGGAGTCCTAAAGAAATCGCTTGAAAATGGGGGGCTACAGCCATCGTGTGTCTCCTCAAAAAAATTTGGCTCTCTCCAGCTACCATAACACGTTTCGTATGCGTTCTGAAACACACGCTCTGGTCAAATACTCGCCTGCTCCACTGGAAAGTCGCACATGCCCCGCCGCGCCCGTCCCAAGACCGATCGTTCCGCGTCGCCGTCGGTCCCTCTCACACGGCGGGAGGAGGCTGCCAGCGCTCCCCGCATTGGGGGTGGCGAACTCCGGGGGCGGCGTCTGGAATTTATCCCCGATGCTCGCACGCGGCCAATGAAAGACCGGGTGAGGGAGTCGCTGTTTGACCTGCTCGGCACAGATGTCAAAGGGGCTCTGGCAATCGACTTGTTTGCCGGTTCGGGCGCGATCGGCTTCGAAGCCGTTAGCCGCGGTGCCTTGCGGGCAATCTTTGTGGAGCGGCATTTTCCAACCGCTGCGATCCTGCGACGCAGCGGCGAATCTCTGGGCATCCAAGAAAAAATTGACGTGCGCACTGGGGATGTGTTGCTGTGGGCCAAATGCATGCCCCAGTTGCCAACGTCATCGCCGTGGATTGTTTTTATTTCGCCTCCGTGGTCGTTCTTCAGTGAACGATGGGACGATCTCGCAGCACTCATCGATGCCATGCGGTTGGCGGCCCCGGCGGGCAGCACGCTCGTGGTGGAGGCCGATACAACATTTGATCCGCAGGTGTTGCCGAATCGGGAGGCTTGGGAAACGAGGTCGATCCCGCCAGCCGTGCTCTACTTTCACCGAGACAGCGTGGCGGAGTCAGTCGTCGGCGACCAAGAATAGAATAGGCCCCGAGAATTAAAGCCGGTTTCATGTTTGTAGTTTGCGTTTGGGTGAGGCCAGCCATCCCACAAGAGCCTCACCATGCTCCTTCGGTTTCTGGTTTCGGCGTCGGTTTCGCTTGTCTCACCCGCCGTCGCTTTCATTCCCGCCGTTGCTTCCTCTCCTACAAGCCCGAGGCGAAGCCGAAGTGGAATCCGATCGGCCTCACATAGCGCCGTCCGGTTTCCTCCCAATCTGGCGACGGGGTATTCGCCGTCCGACTTGAGTCTGGGCGCACCCACATAGACTCGGCTCTTATTTCGGTTCGCCGATTTCACGGAGCAATTCGGCTAGCCTCGCCTGCAGATCAAGCACGGCTTGCCAGTGCGGAAAATCGATCTCGACTCGCTCGTTGCCAGGTCGCATCACGGCTCCTTCCGTCGCCTCGCGGAGGACGGCCTGTACGTAGTCGAGCAGTTCAGCCATTTCGGCCGCCTGGCTTGGGCTGAGTCGCTCCGGAAGCGGTGGTGGCCCGCCTGGCAACAGGGGAGTGCGAACGTCTCCCAAGTCTTCGATCACATCCGACTGCTGCGCTGCGATATGTTGCAGCCGCTCTCCCATTTGCTTAGCACGTGCTTCGTCGGCCGGCGGAAGCTTGGCAGCGATTTCGGCGATGCGACGATCAATATCGCTGCGTGAACCGACCAGGAGGAGCGATCGGCCCACCGCGATCATGTCGCCGTCACGCACGATCCGCACCTGAATATCTTCGCCGTTCACCTTTGTGCCGTTGGTGCTTTCCAGATCCGTCAGCACAATTTTTTCGTTGTCTTCCTGCAGTTTGAGGTGATAGCGACTGATTCGCTCGTCGTTGAGCTGAATCGAATTACCTTCCTCGCGACCGATCGTTACCGGGGTCGACAAGTGGTCGAAGATTTTGCCGCGGTCGGCACCGTGCAGAACTCGAAGAGTGACGTATCCCATGAAGCCATGTTCAGGCCAGCGATCGGACTGCCCCGTCACCTATCGCTAGAGAGAATCTTTCTCCTGATAAAATACGCTTCGAAAGGCACTCTGGTCAAAGCCGGCTCTGGATTCATGGCAAAAGTGTTGGTTTTTAAACCGGCTCAACCGCACCAGCCTGGACCCCCTGCTTGAGACTCCCGTTAAAACCGCTACGATCGTTGGGACGTTATCCGGCGCGCCCGTAGCTCAATTGGATAGAGCATCGGTCTTCGGAACCGAGGGTTGCAGGTTCGAGCCCTGCCGGGCGCATTGATGCACGAGTGTTTGGGGAAATGACCGGCCTATGTCCCATGGACCATTTGGCTTGGAGTCCTCGGCCCAATGGGCCACTCTCAGTCGGTGGCCTCGCCCCTGATTTGCCCCGAAGGCGTTCCTTGGTCGTCAAAGAATTCCACCCTGCCTTCACGGCCTTCGGCGCCGGTGCCAATCGAAATAGCCTCCACTCCTCGGCTGTCTTTCACTTCGATCCGCCCGCCACCACCGTCCATGACGCGGCCAATGTGAACCAGAATCGTGCCGTCCTCAGATGCCACGACGATCTCACGGCAGATCAGTCGAGTGGCGTCGAGTCCTTGGATCGTTGCTGTTGTAAAGTTTTCAGCCGGCAACACTGCGGCGCGAATAGCCAATCCCAAGGCCAGGAAGAGCAGTGGATATACCGTCCAACGTTCGCGGCTGGTCATACGATCATTCGCCTTTGCTTGTGTGTTGATGCAATAGCAACGTTTGTTTTGGAGGTCAGGCACGCTTGCATTCGGAGTTCGCATCGCCGTTCCTCGCCAGACAGCGAGTGCATCAGTCTCCGTGTATCTGTCGCAGCCGTCCCGAAAGCCGCAGGATCAACTGCACTCGCTCGAATTGATCCAGCCAGTCCGCCGTGACAGCGGTAATCGCCCCAACGGCAGGAGGCACAGCGCCGCTGTCGCAACTCTCGCCGAACTGCGACGCGGCCGAAGCACGGTAGGCTGACAATGTTTTGTCGCCGTAGAAGAGGACTGGGGAATAATCCTCACTCAGAAATGCCGCAACGGGCACCCGCTGCCCACCACACACTTTTAGATGCGCGGCTATATCGGGATGGGCATCCCGATCCAGAAATTTCAGGTCGACTGCGGGCGATGCAGCCGCAAAGTGAGCAAAGATCGGGCATTGGTTCACGCAGTCGCCGCACCACGCCCCGGCTAGCACCAGCACCGGCATGCGTCGCACGAATCCGCCCAGCAGCGTTTTTTGAGCCTGCGTCAGCGAGACTCTGGCGTGAAATGCTTCCCACCGGCTGCGTTGATCGGCAGTTCCGTGCCGTTCTAAAAAATCGCGATAGGGCAACGCAGATTCAAATGCCGTCTGCCAAGCCGCGGCAGTGGGCGGATTCCCAGCCCCGACAATTGAGTTGGCGGTTCCGGAAGAAACAACTCCCAAAGAAATAAGTGGATCAGCCATGTCTGTGGACTTCTCCTCACACTCTAGAAAAATTAGCGGTGTTGGCACGTGCCTTGAGGCCGCATTGTCTCCGATCGCCCAAAGCATAGCGTGTGCAACAGACCCTCAGGCCGATGTCTTTTTCACGCGTGCCACAGACGGTGTTTTTGGCCAGAGCCATCGTGGCTGAAAGAGCCTTTATTGGCAGAAAGAGAGGCCTTGACTCTTGAAAATGCGTTCCCTATTGTTTGTCCCGCCTGCAGGTTAAGGGGTAGAGAGTGAGGCCCCACTCGGAGATGAGCGGCAGCATGGATG